>CAZWVO010000270.1:0-3960 GCA_964637535.1 uncultured Flavobacteriaceae bacterium | reverse complement strand
GTAGATCACCATACATTGGTGCACCATATAGAACCCAATTGCGAAAGCCATCAGGATTATAAAGGAATTTTCGGAGAAAAGTCGACAGGGGTATTTAATGGGAAAATAATTGTAGATAAGATTGCCCAAAAAACCAATGCTTTTCAGCAAAACAACAATATCTTAATTAGTGACAAAGCCACTATTAACACCAAACCGCAACTAGAAATTTTTGCCGATGATGTAAAATGTTCTCATGGTTGTACTATTGGTCAGTTAGACGAAGATGCGCTCTTTTATCTACAATCTAGAGGTATTCCTAGAAAGGAAGCCGGAGCCTTGCTGATGTATGCTTTTGCCAATAACGTACTAGAAAGTGTTCGAATACCTGCCTTAAAGTCTCGAATTAATAAACTTATTGCTCAAAAATTGGGGGTTAATCTCGGATTTGACGTTTAAAACTGGTGTTAAAAGTAAAACTAAGTTTGTTTTCTGGTAGTTAAGTACTATATAGGTTGTTTAGGGCGTTACTATAGTAGTAGATTGGAATGCCATATTTCAGTACTGCTACTGACACCAACACTATGAAAAAGAGCTATTTCCTTATTGCCGTATTGTTTTTTTGTAATCTTACAAACGCTCAGGAAGCCAATTTTGGCGCCAAGGTGGGTTTAAATTATAGTACTATAATTGGAGATTTAACAGAAGGAATAAACCCAAGGTTATCTGGAAATATAGGAGTGTATGTAAATTTCCGTTTTACAGACCAGTTTGCTATTCAACCAGAACTACTATACGCTTCTCAGGGTTTTCGATTTAATACAGATTTGGCTACTATAGATTCTGGTGACCCCAGAATTAACGAACCCGATTTTACGACTGCCGTACAGTTTAATTATTTAGCAATACCCTTAATTGCACAGTTTGAACTTAACAATAGCCTTGCAATAGAGGTTGGGCCACAGTTTGCGTTTCTGTTAAACCAAGTTTCTAAAATCAAAAAATTTGATGGCCTCGATATAGATAATTTAAACGAAAGAACGTCTGTGTCGGGAAATTTCCAACTAGATTATGGTGCCGCAGTAGGCGTTTTAGTTTCCATAAGTGAGGCATTTTCTTTGTCGCCACGGCTGTATTTAGGGTTGCGAAATCGTTTAAATGGATCGCCAGATAATATCCAAAATTATAATGGTTCTTTACAACTATCTGCTAACTATACTTTTTAGGAATAGTAAATAAAACCTTGGCATACTGTCTACATGGTAACTAGAGCACGGAGACCCTAATTCAAACCTTATTTTTTTGCTTTTAGATGAGATTATGTAGGAGTTAATGTAATAATTAACGGATACCCAGTATCTTTGCAAATCATTTGCTATGTTATGTTCAATGTAAATACAATACGTAAAGATTTTCCCATACTTAATAGAACTGTAGCTGGGAAACCCTTGGTATATCTAGATAATGCAGCTACCTCTCAAACCCCGCAACAGGTTATTGACGTTATTGTGGATTATTACAGCCGCTATAATGCGAATATTCATAGAGGAGTACACACACTTTCGCAGGAGGCTACGGATGCGTATGAGCAGGCACGAGCAGTAGTTCAACAGCATTTTAACGCAGCTAAGACGCATGAAATTATCCTTACTTCAGGAACTACGCAAAGCATTAACTTAGTAGCCAACGGCTTTTCTTCGCTTTTACAAAAAGATGATGAGATCATTGTTTCTGCTATGGAGCACCATTCTAATATTGTTCCATGGCAAATGCTATGCGAACGTACTGGTGCCGTTTTAAAGGTAATTCCGATGAATATAGATGGAGAGCTGCTTATGAAAGCGTATAATGAGCTGCTATCTCCCCGTACTAAGCTTGTGTTTTGTAATCATGTTTCTAATGCCTTGGGTACGGTAAACCCTATTGAAGAAATAATAACAAAAGCGCATAGCGTGGGTGCGGCCGTGTTAATTGATGGCGCGCAAGCAGCACCGCATATTAAGGCAGATGTACAGGCATTAGATGTAGACTTTTACACTATTTCTGCGCATAAGGTTTGCGGCCCAACGGGTGTTGGAATGTTGTATGGAAAAGAAGCGTGGTTAAAGAAATTGCCGCCTTATCAAGGAGGAGGAGAAATGATTGCTGAGGTAACTTTTGAAAAAACAACCTATGCAGATCTTCCGCATAAGTTTGAGGCTGGAACCCCCAATATCTGTGGAGGCATTGCTTTTGGAGCTGCCCTATCCTATATGAATGCTGTTGGTTTTGCCGCTATAGCGCAATACGAAGAGGAGCTTCTGCAATATGCAACAAAGGAATTGTTAGCCATAGAAGGGCTTAAGATTTATGGTACAGCAAAACATAAAACAGCGGTAGTTTCCTTTAATATTGAAGGCATACATCCGTATGATATAGGGAGCATTCTGGATAAATTAGGAATAGCCGTAAGAACCGGACATCATTGCGCGCAACCCATCATGGATTTTTTTGGTATTCCAGGTACCGTAAGGGCCAGTTTTAGTTTTTACAATACGAAGGCTGAGGTAGATGCTCTGGTGTCTGCTGTAAAAAGAGCAAGAGCAATGCTTCTTTAGCATTTTTATAAGCAGTTGAATAGCTGCGTTACTTATCGTATTTTTACACCAAATAATAGCCATGCAGATAAAAGAAATACAGGATGAAATTGTGGATGAGTTTTCCATGTTTGATGATTGGATGCAGCGGTATGAATATATGATAGATTTGGGCAAATCTTTACCTCTTATAGATGAGCAGTATAAAACGGAAGACAATATTATTAAAGGATGCCAAAGCAAAGTTTGGTTGCATGCAGAATTAGATAAAGATAAACTCGTTTTTACCGCCGATAGTGATGCCATAATTACCAAGGGAATTATAGCCATATTAATACGCGCTTTTAGTAATCAAAAACCGGCAAGTATTATTGCAGCAGATACAGACTTTATTGATGAAATAGGGCTTAAAGAACACTTATCTCCCACAAGGGCTAACGGTTTGGTCAGCATGATAAAACAACTTAAATTATATGCGGTGGCGTACCAGACGCAATTAAATTAGAACAATGAGCGAAGCAGTAATAGATACACAAGAATTAGGAGAAAAAATAGTAAAGGTGCTTAAGACCATTTACGATCCAGAGATACCTGTAGATATATATGAGTTAGGGCTTATTTACGATGTTTTGGTCAATGAAGATATGGATGTTAAAATATTAATGACCTTAACATCTCCTAATTGCCCAGTGGCAGAAACATTACCAGTTGAGGTAGAGGAAAAAGTAAAATCTATAAATGCAGTAAAAGATGCTGAGGTAGAAATTACTTTTGACCCGCCATGGACACAAGACCTAATGAGCGAAGAAGCTAAACTAGAGCTTGGGTTGTTATAATACAGCAAGATGGCAGATGAAATTGTAAACCGCGTTGCGCAAAGTAAACTTATTACCTTGGACTTGGAAGAGTACTATCCAGAAGGAAAGCGTGTACTTATAGATATAAAAGATTGGTTGTTTGAAGGCCTAATTCTAAAAGAAAAAGAATTTAGGATTCAAATTGAGGCGCATTCTTGGAAGCAGTACCAGAATGCGTACATAGCCCTTCACTGTTCTACAGAGGCTATTATTCCCGGATGGGCCTATATGCTAATTAGTACAAAACTAGAGCCCTACGCTAAAAAAGTGCTTGTTGGAGACCTAGAACAACTAGAAACCATTTTGTATAAAGGTATTATAGAAAAACTAGATGTTAGCTCGTTTAAAGACAAGCCTGTTATAATAAAAGGGTGTGCTAATAAACCTGTTCCGCCTAACGCTTATCTGTGGATAACGCTAAAAGTGCAGGCCGTTGCTAAAAGTGTTATGTATGGAGAAGCCTGTTCTTCTGTGCCTCTTTTTAAAAAGAAAAAGTAGAGATGTTTTATTGGTTTAGGTGACAATTAGTAACTTTGCGTGTCTAAATG
>CAZWVO010000269.1:0-3963 GCA_964637535.1 uncultured Flavobacteriaceae bacterium | reverse complement strand
CTTATAAAATTGTTAACAAAGTGTGAGAATGTTGTGAATGTTCTCTTTTTTGTGGTGTATTCAATATTTATGTTAATTTTTAAGGAGATGCTTAATTACAAATAGTAAAATTATGAATGCAATAAAGAAAATGCCGATCCACTTTACCCCCTTGTAATTTTTATGATGTAATTTTTTGTCTTTCTTATACGAGAATATCATAACAATGGTAAAAGCAACCACAAAAATTCCGGCAAATATCCATTGTCCAACACTAAACATATTTCTATTTTTACGCAAAGTTAAATTAAACCACGCAATAATGAAGGATAAATTAAGTGCCGTTGAAGAATTTCATAAGGCTTTTGGTCTTGGGGTGTCAGAAGAGATGAAAGCAGATTTAGGAACTCGTATAAATGAACTTCGCTTTAACCTAATGGACGAAGAAAATAAAGAGTATTTGGAGGCGGCAGCGAATAATGATATGGTTGAGGTAGCTGATGCGCTTGGCGATATGCTGTACATCTTATGCGGTACCATATCGCACGGGATGCAACACAAAATTGAAGCTGTATTTGAAGAAATTCAACGTAGCAATATGAGCAAATTAGGCGCCGATGGAAAACCTATTTATCGGGAAGATGGGAAGGTGCTTAAAGGACCTAATTATTTTAAGCCAAACATCAAAACTATTTTAGAACACGAATAATAATATAGTAAGGTTTCTCTGTTTTTTAACCCCCTTAAACCTTCATTCGCCAACCATGAGCGTCTTCGCTGCGGTTATATTGTATGTCCGTTATGCGTTTTTTAAGCATGGCGGCATAGGTTTCGTTAAGCTCTGGTAAGTCGTAATCCGTGCCTTTATAACCAAAACCGGCTATTGGAGAAATTACTGCTGCAGTACCAGCTCCAAACATTTCTTTTAAGTTTCCGTCTTTAGCTGCTTGAACCACTTCTGTTACGGATATTTTTCTTACCGCTACCTTAATTCCTTCCTCTTCGGCAATGGCAATAATACTTTTACGGGTAATACCATCTAGAATTCGATCACTAGTAGGACCTGTAATTAAGGTGTCATTAATACGTATAAAGATATTCATTGCTCCTGCCTCTTCAATATATTCGTGCGCATGATCATCAGTCCATATAACTTGTTGATAGCCCTGCTCTTTGGCAAGTTGGGTGGGGTAAAATTGCCCGGCATAATTTCCCCCAGTTTTTGCGTAACCTACACCGCCGTTGGCCGATCTAGAGTATTTTTCTTCTATAAGAACGCGCACTTTTCCAGAGAAATACGCGCCAGAAGGTGCGCAGGCTATAATAAAGGTATACTCATCTGCAGGAGAAGCATGGAAACCTTTTCCAGATGCAAAGATGAATGGTCTAATATACATGGAGCTTCCTGCCGTTGTAGGAATCCATTTTTCGTCTAACTGAAGAAGCGTTTTTAGGCCATCCATAAAGTACGCCTCGGGTAATTCTGGAATGGCCATTCTTTTAGCCGAAATATTTAAACGTTTTAAATTGTCTAGAGGGCGAAATAACCAAATGGCATTATCCTCATCCTTATAGGCTTTCATTCCTTCAAAAATAGATTGTCCGTAATGAAAAATTTTAGCAGAAGGTTCTAGACTAATAGGTTGATAAGGAAGTATTTTTGGGGCTTCCCAAACGCCATCCTTATAATTGCAGACAAGCATATGATCCGAAAAAACACTCCCAAAACTGAGATTGTCAAAATCTACCTGATCAATTTTTGAAGTTTTTGCTTTTTCTATAGTAACTTTGCTTACCGTTGCATCCATAATTGAAGTATTAAAAACGAGTAAAATTAATAAATTATTGGCTGTTGATAGTTCTTTTGCTAGCTAAAAATAACCAGTTTTACATTGTAAATAGAAAATTTTGAGACATATGAAACGATTTAACATACTATTTGTTTTTTTAATGCTGTTTTGGACTTCTAAGGGGCAAAATATACAAGAAGAAACAACCGAAACGAACAAGACTACTGCCCAATATGCTTCTTTTGGTGATCAAATTACCGCCAGTGAGTCTTTAAATGCTGCTGAGATGTTTGCTGCATATCAGGAAATGAGTGGAGTAGATTCTGTACAGGTAAAATTTACCGGTACGGTAAGTGCTGTTTGCAAGGCTAAAGGATGTTGGATGAAGGTTGCGTTGGAAGAGGGACAAGAAGTAATGGTTCGTTTTAAAGACTATGGTTTTTTTGTACCTAAAGATATTGAGGGTAAAGAAGTGGTATTAGACGGACTTAGTTTTGTGTCTGCAATGTCTGTAGAAGATCAGCAACACTATGCTGAAGATGCTGGAAAGTCAGCAGAAGAAATTGCAGCCATACAAACTCCTAAAAAAACCTTTGGTTTTACGGCAGATGGAGTTTTGATAAAACAATAGGGTTGAAACGAAAAATTATAACCACTGCAGATGGTTCTACAACCATTCATCTGCCAGAGTGGGATGAGCATTATCATTCCAAGCACGGTGCTATTCAGGAGGCCTATCATGTCTTTATTGAGGCTGGATTAGGACTTTTTTCACAAGGGTCATTAGCTATCTTGGAAATTGGTTTTGGAACCGGTTTAAATGCCTTAATTACCCTAATGGAAGCCCAAAAACGGAATTTAAAAATTGCCTATACTGGAGTTGAAAAATATCCAGTGCCGTCAGTAGAAATAGCGCAACTAAATTACTTGCAAGAATTAGATGCGGCTACATATGAAGACGCTTTTAAAGAGATGCATCAATGTGCTTGGAGCAAAAGCACTCATCTAACTCCTTATTTTTCCTTGCAAAAACAGCATAAAGACTTTATGGAGATTTCCGATGAGCAGGTGTTTAACCTAATCTATTTTGACGCTTTTGGGGCTAGAGTACAACCCGAACTATGGACTGTAACTCTATTTTCTAAGATGTTTAATGCCCTAAAACCAAATGGCATTTTGGTTACGTATGCTGCTAAAGGTAGTGTAAGGAGAGCAATGCAAGAAGTAGGTTTTTCCGTTGAACGTTTGGCAGGGCCTCCAGGAAAGCGGGAAATGCTAAGGGCTACTAAAGTCTAAGACAACAAAAAAACGGGAAAATGCAAGGATTTCTAAGGTAGCTTTTCCTGTTCACCTTTAAACAATAATGTTAAACATGAACTAAAGTGGAGTACCCCTTTATTCAAAATAGATACCTTTAGTATCAATTGTAAAAAATTCTCCGTGAAAATTTTGATAACAGGAGCTACCGGGCTTGTGGGAACTGAAATTGTTGCACTATGTAAAAAGCAGCACATTGCTGTACACTATCTTACTACTCGTAAAAAAAAGATAGGGTCTATAGCTGGATGTAGAGGTTTTTTGTGGAATCCTTCAAAAGGAGAAATTGATATACAGTGTTTCGAAGGAGTAACGGTAATTATAAATTTAGCCGGAGCAAGTATTGCCAAAAGATGGACCAAAGCCTATAAAAAAACGATATTGGCGAGTAGAATTGATAGTTTAAAAACACTGCGCAAAGGACTTAAAGAAAGTAATGTTGCCGGTGTTAATGCCCTTGTTACCGCCTCGGCAATTGGTATTTACCCTAATTCGTATGCTAACTTTTATGACGAGTCTAACCAAGATATAGATCCTAGTTTTTTAGGAGAAGTAGTAGCCGCTTGGGAAGTAGAAGCATCTCATTTTGCCAATCTGGGATTAGCTGTTGCTAAAATAAGAATAGGTTTGGTACTATCTGCCTTTGGAGGTGCCCTCACAGAAATGACTAAACCCATCAAAAATTACATGGGTGCAGCGTTTGGAACAGGAAAGCAATGGCAATCTTGGATACACATTCACGATCTTGCTAAAATTTTTCTTTTTGCAGCCAAACAAAACTTAGAGGGAGTATATAACGGAGTAAGTCCTAATCCGGTAACAAATAGGAAGCTTACCAAAGCTATAGCTAATAGCATAAATAAGCCCTTATTTTTAC
>CAZWVO010000268.1:0-3990 GCA_964637535.1 uncultured Flavobacteriaceae bacterium | reverse complement strand
CATTACCCTTTTGATCTTTAATCCAAAAAGGACCTCCACCTGGCTCCCCTTCATTCTTTACCATACCACAGACTCTAATAGGGCGATTAATCTTGTCTTTTAAAATAGCTACTTGCTCCCTTAAGCTATAGGTATTGAAAGTTTCTTGAAATCGTGCATTAAGCTCCGTTTCCAAAAATGTCTTTACAATGGTTATTGTTGCTGTATCTGGCTCTTCTTCTTCTAATCTTTGCGCATAAGAAAACGCTTTGTTTTGTAGCTCTAAAAGGAGACCGCCAAGTATTTTTTTATGAGACGCAACACTATTCAAATGCTTCGCTACAACTACATTATCTATATTTTTTATAAAAACCACAGACGCTTCTATCTCATTCAAGTTTTGTATTAACGCGCCATGCCCTCCTGGCCTAAATAACAATTTTTGTGTAGCGGTTCTAAAAGGAACGTTCTCTGGTGTTACTGCTATGGTATCCGTTGCCGCATGTTGAAAAGAATATGTTACTTCGAACTTTGTTGCGGTATCCTTACTAATACCTGCTTCTACTTCTTTAAAAATTGTGTTAAACAACTCTTGATGCTGTTCTGATATGGTAAAGTGAAGTTTGGCTGTTTCCTCAGTCTTGGCGTAAAGCGACGCTTCTCTTAAATGTTCTTCAAAGGGCGTAACAGATTGGTTCTTGTGCTTATGAAAAGGCAAAAGGCCTTTAGGGTAAAATCCGTAATTCTTCCCGTTTTCCAGTAGCATTTGCGCTACAAACTGCTTGGCGTAAGTATTTTTATCTGTAGTTGCAGCAACTTTTTGATGAATTTCTTCATAAAAAGCAAAATGGTGTAAGCCTTCAAAAAAGGTTTGCATTGCACTATCCTCAGTTCGCGCTATGTAAGCACTAAGTGATTCCTTATCTGGATCATAGGTTTCCAAAAAATTGAAAAGGGCTTTAAACATTCGAGAGGCTGCTCCAGAAGCAGGAACAAACTTTACAATTGTATGTCCTCTCTTTTCTTGTTCAAAAAGCTGCAATAGCGCTTGCTCTTTTGTATCATCACATTCTATAATACCATCCCCGATCACTGCTGCCTTTTCTAATTGAACAAACGGAATACCTGTACTAAAGGTTTGTATCTGAGCTAAGACTTGCTTTTCTGCAATCCCTTTTTGGGCCAATTGTTTATGATCTTCTTTAGTAAATGCTATCATTCTTTAATCAATTTATCTATATGCGCAACTGCAGTATTTAAACGCGTAGTTTTATCTCCTTTCAAAATACTAAACTTTCGGTTGTATTTCTCCAAAGTAGTTTTAAAATACGAAAACATACGTTCTCGTTCATTAGGTTTATCTCTTAAATCATCCTGTTCCCAGGGAACATCTATATAGGTAAGCAAATATAGATCGTACGAGTTTTCAATTGCGTAGTGCTCTAATATTGGATCGCATTGTCCATCGTAATAGGCTTCTGCATACACTTTAGTTTCTAACAAATCTGTATCGCAGATAAGAATTTTATCTGCTTTTTTTGCTAGCTTATTTTCTAATTTTATTTGTCCAGCAGCAATTGGCAAGAGATCTTTGGGTTCGCAAGTCTTGCGTTCGTTATTCCACTTGTTTTGCAGGTATTCCCTAGCGTATTCAGGCACCCATACCGTATTGTAGTGCCTTGCCAATTGTTGCGACAGGGTAGTCTTTCCTGTAGATTCCGGACCAAAGAGCACTATCTTAATTGGGCCTCCAGGTTCTTGTTTAAGCTTTTCTTCCATGCAAAATAACCAAATACGGCAATAATTGTTAAAATAAGATATAAGAGACTAGAAAGCGTATATCCCTTATAGAAATATAAAGGTACGGAAATGATATCGCCAACAATCCAGTAGAGCCAATTTTCAATTTTACGTTTTGCCATCAGCCACATTCCAACAAAAAAGATTGCTGTAGTTAAGGTATCTACATAAGCGGTCCAATTGGTCCACATATCAAAGGTCCTATAAATGAAATACACAAAAATAAGCGAGCCTACGAAAATTAAAACAGAAAGCTGATGCTCCTTTTTTGTGGTTCTAGAAATGGGAGTGTATTGGTTAACGTTAACCTTTCTGGTCCAGATATACCAGCCGTAAACGCTCATTATAAAATAATACCCGTTTATAAGCACTTCGCCCAGCAAGCCGCCTTTGAGTAAAATAAAAACGAAAATAGCTGTGCTAACCATTCCTGTAGGGTATACCCAAATACTATTCTTCTTGGAAAACCATACGGATAACAAAGTAAAAACAAATGCGATACCCTCTAATACAATTTCGTAGGGTTCATAGGCTTTGTATTGTTCAAATAAAAACTCAAAAATGGGGTTCATAGTTGCTTCTATCGGTTTTTACAATTTTAAGATATAAGAGTCCGCTATCCATTAAGGTGAAAGCTTCTTTTATTTCGGTTTGCAAGAGCGTCATTACCTCATCATACTCTCCATAAACTTGTGTGCTTAAGGGATTTTCCAGTACGGTTAATCCTGAAGCTCTAAGTTTTTTAATAAAAGAAATAATTAGCGGTTCAAAAGTATTTTGCAAGGGGGTTAATGTAAGTTCTACAGAGATATGCATAAGTTGATAATTATTTAATTTCTAATGGCGTAAACACAGGTAAATCCTTGAAACTCTATAAACCGGATTTCATATTTGGAAGCGTTTCCATGATATAGAATTTCTCCATGCGTTGTTGTATCTGATAGGGAAAAGTCTGTAATACTAATATGATGTAAAAAACTTAACCCATGGGTAGCGTATATTTTGTAAAGCGATTCTTTAGCGCCCCAAACAATAGTAAGTTTACGTATTAAGGCATCTGTATTGGCGTGGGTTCTGTACTCTGATATGGGGGTAAATTTATGTGCAATACGCAAAATTTTCTCTCGTTGCTTTTCAATATCAATACCCACCTCATCCTTAGCACCAACAATAATACCTGTAAACTCAAAAGAATGCGTTATGGAAATATGCGTTCCATCCTTTAAGTGTGGTTTCCCAGCGGTATCGTAAAACAAATCCTGATCTACGTACCCTGCTTCGGCCATAAGATGCCTAATGCTAAGAAAACCTCTGCGGTGCAATTCAGATTTCATGCCCGCCATACGTTCTTGACACTGTTTTGTTAGCACAATATTACGAGCCAAATCTGCCTCCGTTTCTGTTATTTTCCAGATGTAAACGGTTATTGTAGGCCTTACTGTTATAGTTTTGTAAAGTGGCATGCGCGTCTATAATGTTATCACTATCTTTGCAAACACAAAATTACGGCCTCCGAGCCGTGCAACGAAAGTAAAAATAAATTATGAGTACTACTACAATTCCTTACGTACCCTATAAGGTAAAAGACATTTCTCTAGCAGACTGGGGAAGAAAAGAAATTGAACTTGCGGAGGCAGAAATGCCTGGACTAATGTCGCTTCGCAAAGAGTACGGAAAAGAGCAACCCTTAAAAGGGGCTCGTATTGCAGGTTGTTTACATATGACCATACAGACTGCCGTACTTATTGAAACGCTTGTTGCTCTTGGTGCAGAAGTTACTTGGAGTTCTTGCAATATCTTCTCTACTCAAGACCATGCAGCCGCCGCAATTGCTGCTACAGGTGTTCCTGTATATGCATGGAAAGGAATGACAGAAGAAGAATTTAATTGGTGTATTGAGCAGACTCTCTTTTTTGGGGAAGAGCGCAACCCTTTAAATATGATCTTAGACGATGGAGGTGACCTCACCAATATGGTTTTAGATGAGTATCCAGAATTGGCTTCAGCAATTAAAGGCCTTTCCGAGGAAACTACTACTGGAGTGCATCGTTTGTATGAACGAGTAAAAAATGGAACACTTCCTATGCCTGCAATTAATGTAAACGATTCTGTAACAAAATCTAAGTTTGACAATAAGTATGGCTGTAGAGAAAGTGCGGTAGATGCTATTAGAAGAGCTACAGATACCATGCTTGCAGGAAAACGTGTTGT
>CAZWVO010000267.1:0-3998 GCA_964637535.1 uncultured Flavobacteriaceae bacterium | reverse complement strand
AACAAACCCTATTTTATTGATTTTTATGACTATCAAAAAAATAAAGAACTAGCGGTAAAATCGCACCGATTTAATAAGGAAGATTTATCGGTAAGCTTAGATGAATTGGGCATTCCTCAAGGGATGTACACGGTAAAAGTAATGGATTCTAAAGGACAACTTTTTGTTGAAAAGAGTGCAGTTTTTGTTCGCAACGCCATACAGATTCCAAAAAGTATTAAGCTAAGTATTGTATTACTCTTTATTGGATCAATGGGATTCTTATATAAGAAATACATTCACTTTTGAATTAGACCTGATGCAAAATGTAAGTACAACATACAAGAGACTAACGCTACTGAAATGCAGCGTATTCTTTGTGTTTTTTATGTCTTTGAGTACTGCCTTGGCGGCTGAGCCATTGCCTCAGTTTAGGATTACATACTTGGCAATAAATGAATCGGAAAACACACTAGAATTGCATTGTACATTTCAAGATTTAAGTTGGTCCGAAGCCTTAGCAAATGACGAGGCCAAGTGGAGCTTAGCAATAACGGAACCAGGACAACATTTTGAGGATGTAATTATCAAAAAGAGTGTACAAATTTCTCCAACAGCTTTTGTGTTGTATGTACAACCTCCTTTGTCTAGTAGCATGTACGCAGTAAAAAAAAGAACCTTTGTTCTCAGTTATGTTGAACACGATGAGGTTTACCAAACACAGCGCGATGCAGTACTAGGTTCTTCATTACGTCATTTTGATTTAAGACCTTATACTAGTGCAAGTAAAGCAGCTACATTGTTAGCGATTTTTGGAATTGTTGGGCTCCTTTCTGTTTTTCTTTGGATGATTACGCCTCTTGCGCAGAAATATCGATTTAAGAAAAAACATATCACAAAATACGTTACAGACAAGGATACTGAAGACTTAGATCCTTTCACCTTTCTAACCCTTCAGGAAGGAGATGATATTGTTACGGTAGAAGATCAGAAGATGTTGCTTTCTTCATGGAAGACAATAAATAAATTGGCTATTCCAAAACTTACCGAAGCACATCAGCTATTTTTCAAGGAAAAACTAGAAGGATCTTTTTTAAATCCTAAAACCTCGCGCTTTAAGATGCTTAATAGAGCCTGGTATGGGTTGCTTGGTATTGCTACAGGTTGGTTATTGAATTTGGGTATTTCTGATGAGCTGTTAAAACCGCTAGCGCAATCGCTTTTTGTATTATTTGATTCGGAGACCTTACAAACCGCTACCCTTATTACTAGAGAAACTGTATTGGGTAGCTGTGTAGGATTATGTTATGGATTGGCCTTAGCACTTTGCGATGTAATTCAGAACTTAAAATTTGTCAAAGGGCCATTTTTTAAAGCGGTGCTTTTAAGAACTGCAGTAATCACAATGGGCTTTCTAATACAGGCGAGTATTACCGCATTTTTAATCCCGCATTTTTATGTTGCCATTGGGTTCAATTGGTTGGTACTCGGGTTAGCATTTTCATGTGCAACACCGGATGGGATAAGCAAGTTAAATGTGCTTAGTGGCCTTTGGGCTGGGATTTTTACAGCCGCTGCTTTTCTCCTACTAAGTCATAAAATGAGTGTTAGTTATATGGGCGTTTCTGTTGCTCTTTTTATAGGAATGTTAATGTTAGCCGGACTGGTTGCTGCCTTTAAATGGAGAAAAATAAAGGCAAAAGATGAGATAAGGCGCCTAAGCGCCTACAGTAAGAAGGCAATGAATAAAATTCAAAAAAAGAAATCTAAGAAAACTGTAAATGCAGCTGTTAAGGAACAAGAAGAACCTTTAGGTGCTATAGAAAAAGCAAGTAGCCGTAAAGGAGTTAAGCAAGAACTAGAAGAAGTATTATAAGCCTATTATAGCGAGAATATTATGCTACAACAACAAGATCGTAAAAGTAGAAGCGTTGAAAAATCACTCCAAGCAGAGGTTGTTCAATGCCATAAGCTTGTGGCAAACTTGGCAGAACAACAGGGTGCTAGTCAAGGTATTCTTGAGGTAATAGAAAAAGAAACAGGTCTTTTTGATAAAAAGGAAATTCACGCAGCCGTTGTTTTTTTAACGCCTAAAGCAGTAACTCCAGATATTGAGAAAGCCCTTCATTGGATAGGAATAACTAAAGAGATTGAGGAGCAGGCTGTTTTTAATGGTACCACAAAAGGAACCATCGGTTTCAATACGGGAATGCGTTTAAAACTGCATCTTTTTCACTTTGATCATTTTCCTAAAAGAAGACTTGGAGATATCCGTAAATCGCTCACTATTGTTGTTTTTGACCCCGTATTTATAACGCAGTATAAAAATGCCGCGTTAGCTAAAGCGGTACTGGGGCTGGATGCAACAGTGCTTTTAACGGTAAACGTTTTAGCAAGCAAGCAAGATGCTACTTCTTATTTTTCTGGCTTTAAGGCAGTGCATTGTAAACACCTTGCCTTTCCAACGCCGGAACAAGCTTTAAAAGAAGAATTGGGTAATAAGGAACTGCTTAAATTAATACAAAGGGCAGAAATTCAGAACGAATTCCAAACCTTAAAAATAGCGTATGAATTGCTTTGTCAGGAGCAAAGTATTAAGGAAGATCAGTTTATTGGTAAAGCCATCCGATTTCATAAAAAACAACATACATCACGGGAAGCAGGCGCTCAGAATGCACTAAGAGAAACGGGAGAACTAAGGGCTATTTTGGATATATCGTTTAAGCAACTTCAAAAAACCGTCGATGAAAAATTAGAAAATTTTGAAAAAGGACAACCAGAGTATAAGGTGCTGCAAGAAGAAATAAGCAATTTCTTAGGGTTTGTAGAGTCTAAAGGCGGAAGGTATGTAAGCATGCAATTATCTGATGGAGCTGTAAAAGACAAGGTGGATAAAAACCAACGTCTACTGAGCAGTTTTTTCGATCACATATTGGATGTTGTCAACACGGAATTGGTAGCGATTGAAGGAAAACTGAAAAAGCACCTAAGCCAATGCAAATTAGATACTTCGGGGGTAAAACTTTCTCAAATCCCAAATAAATTCAGCAAAGAGGTTCTCGAAAGTACAAATAGTTTACCCGACAAATCGTACGAAAAGCAGGTAACTTCTAAAGGAATAGGGAGCTTACTCATGGAACTACGAACGCCCCTTTTTATGCTAATGCCGTTTATGATGATTTTTGCGCTCTTTGGCGCTTTGGTTGGTGGAGAAGATAAAGGCACCATAGATGAATCTGTTTTCTTTTACAACAAAAGACACTGCATTGCTATAAATAGTCTTCCAGAAGCAAGAGGAGGTGCATATAAAAGCTTTATTGATGACATAGAAGCGGCTAGAGACCCAAGAAAAGGGGTCTTTGACAAAGAAATTAGCGCAGAGTTATTAAGAGAACCGCAATTGGCAGTTCAAAAAAAAGAAGTCAAACAAAATTTTGGCGATAAAACTAAAATAGAAGAGGAGGTAGATCTTTTTTTTGATAGTAAAAAACAGATTGTCTATTTGTTCCTAGCAGAGAAGGGAGATAGAGAATTTGTAATTCAACAACTTTTTGACCCAAATAACAAATTACTTACGGTACCCTCCAATACAAGAAGAGGTTTTGGCTTGGGAGGATTAATACGATCCCTATCTGGCTTAACGGAGTACCGCTATCTTATTTTAATAGGTTTGGTTGCCCTGGTATCCTGGTTTATCATTACTCGTAAAGGGAGTATGGATAGGGAATTGCTTAATGCTAAGAATAGGGAAAAGCAAAAATTAAACAATGACTTAAAGCAGTATATCGATAAAAACACCAAGCAAAGTTTTCAAAAGTGGAGACCCAAATTTATGGATGAACTCAACGCCAAACAACAAGCTGCGCTAAGAACCATAGAAACCATTGTAGACAGCCATTTTAGTAAACTGCAACAAGAAAAGCTTAGCACAGAAAAAATAGTTCAAAAAAGAGCCACTGCTATAAAGACTGAAAAAGCGCAGCTAGGATCCTTAAAAATGGAACATAGAAAGGTAAAAC
>CAZWVO010000266.1:0-4023 GCA_964637535.1 uncultured Flavobacteriaceae bacterium | reverse complement strand
TAGAGCGAGACATCACTATGCTCTAAAATTTCCGTATCTGACTGTCCTATTCCTGAGGTCTCCAAAACAATAAGATCAAAATCGGCTGCTTTTAACACCTCCAAGGCTTCTCCTACGTATTTAGATAAAGCAAGATTAGATTGACGGGTAGCAAGCGAACGCATATACACCCTATCTGTATTAATCGCATTCATACGAATACGATCTCCTAACAAGGCACCTCCTGTTTTTCGTTTGGAAGGATCTACTGAGACTAGGGCTATATTCTTTTCCGGAAAATCAATCAAAAAGCGTCGCACCAATTCGTCCACTAAACTCGATTTCCCTGCGCCTCCTGTTCCTGTAATTCCCAGTACAGGCACCTGTCCATTGACCTTAGCAGTATTAAAATGCTGTTCAAACTCTTCGTGTCTATTTTCTGCCAAGGAAATGAGACGAGCAAGGGTATTATCATTCTTTTGCTCCAAGGCTTCATTAATGTCAACTCCTTTTGGAAGAACCAAAGCGGGTACTGGAAAATCGCTCTGAGAAACCAAGTCGTTAATCATCCCTTGCAATCCCATTTTTCTACCATCATCAGGAGCGTAAATACGGGCAATACCGTAGTCCATTAAGGCCTCAATTTCTTTCGGAAGAATAACGCCACCACCACCGCCAAATATTTTAATATGTCCAGCTCCTTTTTCCTGAAGCAAATCATACATATACCTAAAGTACTCATTATGCCCTCCCTGATAAGAAGTCATTGCAATAGCGTTAGCATCTTCCTGTATGGCACAATTAACCACCTCTGCAACACTTCTATCATGGCCCAAATGAATTACCTCTACTCCGGTAGATTGAATAATTCTTCGCATGATATTAATTGCAGCGTCATGCCCATCAAATAGCGAGGCTGCGGTAACAATACGGACTTTGTTTTTAGGTTGATAAGGTTGAATTTGTTCCATTGATAAAAAAGCGACATTTTAGTGTTCGCAATTTATGAAAAATGCAAAGAAAATTAGATGCCATTTAGAATTTTATAAAAATTAATAGCAATAAGCCTGCGTAATTCTTAATACTCTAATTTTACCTTAAATAAATATCACTTTGAAAATTATTATTCTTATTCATTGTCCAGACCAAAAGGGAATTATTTGTGCAGCAACAAGCTTTATTCACAATGCTGACGGAAACATTGTATATATCGATCAGCATGTAGATAAGCATCTAGATACTTTCTTTATGCGTATCGAAAGTGAATTTGATAAAGACACATCTTCCTTATCCGTTTTCCAAAAGGAGTTTGCTCAAGCAGTAGCAGCACCTTACCAGATGGAATGGAGTATAGTAGCAGACGATGTAAAACCAAAAATGGCCCTATTTGTTTCTAAATACAAGCATTGTTTGTATGATTTGTTAAGCAGATATCACTCTGGAGAGTTGGCTGTAGAGATTCCTTTTATTCTTAGTAATCATCCAGAACCTAGGGCGATAGCAGAACAGTTTAACATTCCATTTTTCCATATTCCGATAACAAAAGACAACAAGAAAAAAGCGGAAGAAGAGCAGCTCGTATTGCTCAATGAACACCAGGTAGATTTTATAGTGCTAGCCCGTTATATGCAAATAATTACACCCGAATTAATAGCTGCCTATCCCAATAAGATCATAAACATTCATCATTCTTTTCTACCAGCTTTTGTAGGTGCAAAGCCCTACCATGCTGCTTTTGAACGAGGCGTTAAGATCATTGGAGCTACAAGCCACTATGTTACAGAAAAGTTAGATGCCGGCCCCATTATTGAACAAGATGTCACCACGGTATCCCATTCGCACAGTATTAAAGACCTTATTGCCAAAGGCAAAGATTTAGAAAAAATAGTACTCGCCAGAGCGGTACAATTACATGTGCAGCAAAAAACCATGGTGTATGGTAATAAGACCATTGTTTTCTCCTAAACTAAAAAAGTTATATTCCGTATCTTTACTTTTATTAAACACTTTTAACCTTGACAATAACCTCCAATACCATTATCATGAAACGACTTTTTTTCTTTATCCTTATTTTTCAATTGACAGCATGTGGAGAATTACAACAGGTGGTAAATCAACTTCCGCAAGGGACTACTGGAATTGGCACAGCTGAAATTGCTTCTGGACTTAGACAGGCTTTAGATCTGGGTATTGACAAACAAGTGAGTAGCCTAACACAGAAAGACGGCTTTTTTAAAAATGAACTCGTAAAAATTCTACTTCCAGAAGAACTGCAGAAAGTAGACAAAACGCTAAGAGATATTGGGTTGAGTAGCCTAGCAGATGAAGGACTTAAAGTTTTAAACAGGGCTGCTGAAGATGCCGTAGGTGAGGCTACGCCTATTTTTGTAGATGCCGTAAAGGGCATCACTTTTGCAGATGCAAAGCAAATTTTATTGGGGCAAGACGATGCGGCAACGCAATACCTTACGTCCAGTACTAAAACAGCACTTTACGCCAAATTTAACCCCATAATTAAGAGCTCTTTTGAAGAGGTAGGAGCTGATCAAATATGGAATAATCTTATTACCAAATACAATAACTTACCGCTTACTTCTGATGTTAATCCGGATCTTACGGACTATGTTACAGAAGAGGCGTTAAAAGGAGTATATACCATGATTGCTGTGGAAGAAAAAGAAATTAGAACCAAAGTAAGCTCTAGAACTACAGATACATTAAAGCGTGTTTTTGCGCTTCAAGATTAACGGCGGTTCAATTCTTTACAATCTTCTTTAAAGAGGTAACTAAGTGCCGTCATAGTTATACCTAAAAGCATAAAGAGACAAAGGCGTAACTAAGCCGTATATCGCTAACTTCAAAGGCGTTAACACCTACTTTATAGTCTAATTATTCTTACACTAGACCTTGCATATAACCCTAGGTATTCCTTTTTAGCCTTTAATACTAAAATTCTTGTTAAACCTACAATAAATGAAAGATGCTCCCGTTGTTTTAATATAGACAAACATTACAAATGGATAATGTTAAGTTCACTTTGAAAAGAACCGTATTCACGATTTTTGAATCGTAATTCCATTTGAATTATTAATTTTTGAGTTAGTTAGTTAAAAAACCGGTGGGAGCACCGGTTTTTTGTTTTTATAACATGCTACAAAAAACTTGTATCTCTAGCCGTTAAAGCAGTTTTAGGGTCAAATGTTAAAAAAAAAGTAAGTTCTGATCGGGCATTACCTATTTTAAGAAAATTTTAACATATTGCACTCTATTATTGCCTAACTTTTGGATAGCTAATTCATCCTTCAATCAAAATGAGACAAACAACAATAATACTCTTATTGTTTTTTTTGGTGTATGAATGTAGCTTTGCTCATGTTATTCCGGACTTGGCTAGTTCACCTACCTTATCTGACCAATCAGATTATAAACGTATTATAGCTAAGGCCGACTCCTTGCAACGGACTCAACATTTTGCTGAGGCCATTACAGTGTATGAAAAAGCATTGAACGATTTCAACTTAGAATCTACCCCTGTTCTAAAGAAAATAGCGTTATGTTATGCAGCTCAGGACAACGTGGACAAAGCATTGGAATTTTCAGAAAACTATCTTCGCATGGAATTTAACCCAGAGTTCCTAAAACACGATGGTTTTAGCACTATTAGTTCCGATACAAAATTCATAGCCATTATTAACAAATACACGCCAAAGTTTACGCTTTGGACTTTCCTATACCTGTATGTTGCGTTAATTGGTTTTTACATTACCTTGGTAATCAATTTAAATAATAAGATTGATTTACCTGCACGTTTATTGATCAGCAGTTTTGTATTTATTCATTCTTTTTTTATTCTACATATCTGCATCAACCTTACTAATTACCATTATATATATCCCCATACGTATTTAATGTCAACCGCATTCTCTTTCCTTTACGGGCCCTTGTTGTATTTCTATTTTAAAAGGATTACCAAACAGTATCAATTTAAAAAAATTGACCTCTTACACCTTATTCCTACACTTTTATTTCTGGCCTATATTATTC
>CAZWVO010000265.1:0-4032 GCA_964637535.1 uncultured Flavobacteriaceae bacterium | reverse complement strand
TTAATTGAAGGTTATGATTATGAAGAAATAAGCAGCCTAATGAACATAAGCTATGCAAATTGTAGAACTACAATTTCTAGAGCAAAAGAAAGTTTACGAAAAAAAATGCTACAAAATTAATATGAAAAAAGATGATATAGAATCGTTGTTTAAAAACCTGGAAGGCAGCTTTGATATTGCAGAGCCAGCAGCGGGGCATCAACAACGTTTTTTAGACAAATTGGGAGATGCTAAGGAAACACAATCCCATATTGTTCGGAAAAGATCTTGGTGGAAACCTATGGCCATAGCGGCCTCTGTGGCTCTACTAATTAGTGTTGGTATAATCACATTTAACAACACCTCTTCTGTAGCGGATCAGGTAGCAGAAATATCCCCGGAAATTTCCAATAGCCAACGCTACTTTACCAGTCTTATTGAAGAACAAATAAAGGAGATAGAAAACCAAAGTACGCCAGAAACTGAAAAAATTATTGAGGATACTATGTTGCAATTAAAAAGACTAGAAAAAAATTATATGTCTTTAGAAAAGCAGCTTTTAGAAGGAGGTAATAGCAAACTTATTTTAAGTGCAATGATTACAAATTTCCAAACCAGGATTTCACTTCTACAAGATGTGTTAGATCAGATTGGAACTATTAAAAATATTAAAACATATAGCGATGAAAATACTATTATATAAAACCGCAGTACTCTTCTTGATGGTGTTCCCCACTGTACTCATGGCTAACAAGGGTAAGGTAAAAGGCAAGTACACCAAAGAAAAAACTATTAAAAAAGAGTTTAACGTAAATTCTGACGCCCTTTTTAAAGTAAGCAACAGTTACGGTAACCTAAATGTAACCTCTTGGAATGAAAATAAAATTCATATTGAAGTACATATAAAAACCAATGGCAACAATGAGGAGAAAGTGCAGCAAAAGCTAGATCAAATTACGGTAGACTTTGATGCTAGCAATGACTTAGTAGCAGCAAGAACCATCTTTAATAAAAATAAAGGCGGTTGGGGTTGGAACTGGGGTAAAAACAACAATGTGAACATGCAGATTAATTACACTATTAAGTTGCCGATAAAAAATAATATTTCACTGAATAATGATTATGGCAATATTATTTTAGATAGAATTGATGGCCATGCCAAGATTAATTGTGATTATGGAAGGTTAGATATTGGCGAACTGAGAGGCCGTAATAATCAACTTAATTTTGACTATACTACCAAATCTCGAATTGGATATATTAACAGTGGTAGAATACACGCTGATTACTCTGGGTTTATTATAGAAAAAGCCAATGATCTGGATATTACAGCAGACTATACCTCTAGCGTTGTCAATCAAATGAAAAATTTGAAATATTCCTGTGACTATGGCAATATAGAAATTGGAGAAGCAAATACAATTGAAGGGAATGGAGATTATATTAATGTAAAACTAGGCACCCTACATGGCAACATAGATATTACGGCAGATTATGGGTCTTTACGCATTAGTAAAATGGCAAGTGATGCGGGTAACATCAATATTAGAACAGATTATACTGGTATAAAAATAGGCTATGATCCGCAGTATTTCTTTGACTTTGACATTAGTACAGAATACGCTGGGCTAAAAGGTAAAGAAGAATTTGAAATCAATATTAGTAAAGAAAAATCATCGGAGAAATACTATCAAGGGTATTATGGTAAGGCCAATAGCGGCAACACAGTACATATTAGTAGTGAGTATGGAAGCATCTCATTTTATCAGAACTAGCTTAAAAATTAGAAACCTAATCTATATAACAAAAACAATATAAACTATTAAATATCGATCAAATGAAAACAATAATCACACTTAGTTTAATTACACTACTTTCTATCTCTTGTACCGCACAATGGGGTAAAAAAGTGAAAGGAAATGGAAATATGACCACTATAGAACGATCTGTAGGCGACTATGACGCTGTTGCATTATCCGGCTGGTTTGATGTAAATCTGGTAGCAGGAAATGAAGGCGAGCTTACCCTAAAAGGAGAAGAAAATCTTTTAGAATACATCAAAACCGAAGTTAAAGATGGTAAGCTAACCATTAAGGTAAAAAAAGGTATAAATCTTAAACCATCTTCTTGGAAAAAAGGAATGGGTATTTATGTCACCGTACCAGTAGAAGATATTAACGCGGTTACCTTATCTGGTTCTGGAGATATTGTAGGCAAAACCACTCTGAAGGCAAACAATTTTAAAACCTCTATTTCTGGTTCTGGAGATATTACGTTGGATGTTGATGCCAATGAAGTAAAAGCAACAATGTCTGGTTCTGGAGATATTAATCTTAGTGGAAAAACTGGAGACTTAGAGGTTAGGGTATCTGGGTCTGGAGACATTAAAGCTTATGATCTTGAAGCAGATTACGTATCTGCAGAGGTATCTGGTTCTGCAGATGTTAAAGTAACGGTTAACCAAACTTTGAAAGCTAGAGTATCTGGCTCAGGAGATATTAGCTATAGAGGAAACCCGAAGAAAATAGATTCTAAAACTTCTGGATCTGGCGATGTGTCCAAAGGATAAAAAAAGTACCAAATTAACACAAAAGCCCTAACCTAGTTGGGGCTTTTTAGTTTGCTGTTTTAGGCACTCTGGTTAATAAAAAAGCACCCCCTAAAAAGAATATTCCCAGAAAAATTATTGCATTTTGCATGGTACTAACCTGAGATATTACGCCATATATTAGCGTCCCTATGACAATACCTACTTTCTCCGCAGCATCGTAAAAACTGAAAAACGAAGTAGTATCTGTAGTTTCTGGGATAAATTTAGAATAGGTAGAACGAGATAAGGCTTGTATGCCACCCATTACCAAACCTACGCAAGCAGCTGCTATATAAAAATCATTAGGCGTACTAATAAAATATGCATACACACAGATAATTACCCACAACAGATTAACCACAATTAAGGTTTTAATATTACCAAAACGTTTAGATGCAGCAGCAGTTAACATGGCTCCCAAAATAGCAATAACCTGAATTACCAAAATACTAATGATAAGTCCTTGCGTTCGTTTATCATCGGAGCCCCAAGCAATTTCTTCCTCCCCAAAATAGGTTGCAATTAGCATTACTGTCTGTACTGCCATAGCATACACAAAGAAGGCAATCAAATACCGCTTAAGCCTAAGTTCGCCCCCTAATTGGTGCCATACTGCTTTTAGTTCTTTAAATCCATTAAGAATCACATTATCTCTTGACCCCTCTTTTTTATACCCCTTTGGAAGGTGGTAAAAGGTATACTGACTAAATACTATCCACCATATGCCTACGGTAACAAAGGAGTACTTCATTGCTTTTATTTCAGCTGCTCCGGCTGCATCGGTTTCAATACCAAAAAAAGATGGTTGCATTACCATAGCCAAATTAAAAAGCAGTAAAATAACGCTTCCTAAATACCCCATAGAAAACCCTTTGGCGCTTATTCCATCTTGTTGTTCTGGATACGCTACATCCGGTAAATACGAATTGTTGATAGCAAAACTTACCCAAAAACCAACAAGTCCAAAAAAGTAACAGAGTAAGCTAATATAAATGTGTTCCAGAGAAAACCAATAGAGACCTATACAAGAAGCGCCCCCAAGGTAGCAGAAGAATTGCATGAACACTTTTTTGTTTCCTAAATAGTCTGCAATTCCTGAAACTAAAGGTGTAATAATAGCAATAAAAACAAAAGCCGCCGAAGTGGTATAGCTAATGAGGGCTGCCCGTTTCACCAGGTAGCCAAAAACAGCTATTTTTTCAATCGCTGCAATTCTAAAAAGTGCTCCGTAAAAAATAGGAAAAACGGCAGAAGCAATTACCAGACTATATACCGAATTGGCCCAATCATAAAATGCCCAGGCGTTCAATAGTTTTTTACTTCCTTTAACTGCTAATGCTCTTGCCATATGTCTAAAAATAAAAGCTGCTCCATAAAGGAACAGCTTCTAAGATACAATTAATGTCTTACTTTGTCTTACCTATTTAAAACTGGTTACACCAAATTTCTTTGCTTCTTCCTTA
>CAZWVO010000264.1:0-4050 GCA_964637535.1 uncultured Flavobacteriaceae bacterium | reverse complement strand
TAGATATGACACCAACAGACAATAGAAGATCTAAGGCAAATATGGCGAGTATGAACCCCGATCTTTTTTGGAGTACAGTAGGCGCAGGGTTTCATTACCAGTATATGCAAAACAGTCTTCAAATGAATAATGGATCCCTAAACGATTCCCTTCCAGATTTTAGTAATATCTCTAGGTTGGCAGGCGTATCCTCTACAGATTGGAGTTGGGCACCCCTAATGGCAGATCTTGATAATGATGGATATAAAGACATTTTTGTTGCCAATGGTACCCGCCGAGAAATTAACAATAATGATTACTTCCGCAATCTAGAAGGCAATAAAACACCTACAGACAGCCTGTTAGAAAAGAGTTTAAATATACCCTCAGAAAAAATAGACAATTTTGTATATCGAAATAAAGGTGATCTTACTTTTGAAAAAATGAATGCCTCATGGGGTATAGAGTTTAAAGGGTTCTCTAATGGCGCTGTATATGCAGATTTGGATAATGATGGAGATCTGGATATCGTAACTAACAATATTGATGATAAAGCAGCTGTTTTTAGGAATACTGCTAATAAAAACACCAATGCTATCACTCTAAAGTTTAAAGGGCAAAAGTTAAACCCTTCTGGTATTGGCGTAAAAGTAACCCTGAGTACTAAGGGAGCACATCAATTCCAGGAAATGACCTTAAGTCGCGGTTTCCAGTCTTCTATGGCGCCGCAACTTCATTTTGGGCTAGGAAAAAACACTACAATAGATTCTATTACGGTGCAATGGCCAGATCAAAAACAGCAAACCCTTACTCAGGTCGATGGAAATCAGTTTTTGACTATAAATTACTCGGATGCCAGAGCCAAGGCAACCACTTCTAATGGGGAAATGGCGCTTTTTATTACTGAAAAAGATACTACTAAAGTTCCATTTTATAGACATGTAGAAAACTACTATAATGATTTTGTAAAAGAAATTTTGTTACCGCATCAAACTTCCATGTTTGGTCCGGGTATAGCTGTTGGCGATCTTAATAACGATGGTTTAGACGATTTTGTGGTAGGTGGCTCGCATCAAAATGAAACAGGTGTTTTTTATCAGACTCAAGCCGGTTTTAAAAAGCAAAACATTGCAGCTATCGTCAAGGACAAGATATATGAAGATATTGGCAGTCTCATTTTTGACGCAGATAATGATGGGGATCTCGATATTTACATGATTAGTGGTGGTAATGAATTTGAACAATCACCACATATTTTACAAGACCGATTGTACGTTAATATGGGCAATGGAGATTTTGTGAAATCGGAAAACGGATTGCCTAAAATGCATTCTAGCGGCTCTCGTGTACAAGCGCTAGACTTTGATAAAGATGGCGATATGGATCTTTTTGTAGGAGGCCGTTTAGTTCCTGGAAATTACCCCCTACCCGCAGACAGTTATTTGTTAGAAAACAAGAGTACCAAGAACGAAGTGAAGTTTGAGGACGTCACCAATACTAGAGCTCCCGAATTTAGGAAATTAGGAATGGTTACAGATGCCGTATGGACAGATTATAACCAAGATGGCTGGGTAGATTTAATTGTTGTTGGAGAATGGATGCCTATTACCGTATTTGAAAACGATAATGGCAATTTTAAAAACAAGACTGATGCGCTTAACCTAGCCGATAGTAACGGATGGTGGTTTAGTATTAAAGAAGGAGATTTTGATGCCGATGGAGATATGGATTATCTGCTAGGTAATCTTGGGCTTAATTATAAATACAAGGCAAGTAATGAGGCTACTTTTGATATCTATTACAATGATTTTGACAACAACCAAGTAAATGATATTGTCTTAAGTTATTTTAATGGGGGTAAAAAGTATCCGGTTCGCGGTCGGGAATGCTCTTCCCAGCAAATGCCAGGTATTAAAAAGAAGTTTGAGGACTATGCCTCTTTCTCTACCGCTACATTAGAAGACGTATATACCGATGAATATTTGGAGAATTCCTTGCATTATCAAATTAAATCCTTTGCTAGTATCTATCTAGAAAACAAAGACGGTGCGTTTATTACACACAGCTTACCCAATATTGCTCAAGTATCTAGTATTAATCAAATTTTGGTGAATGATTATGATGGAGATGGTCATTTAGATGCTGTCATTGCTGGTAATTTACACAGTTCTGAAGTGGAAACTCCTAGAAATGATGCCGGTAATGGCTTGTTTTTAAAGGGCGACGGAACAGGTAATTTTAATCCCATCATTGGAAAGTCGAGCGGCTTGTTTGCCAGTGGCGACATTAAAGATATGGTCCCCATACAAATTAATAATACGCCATACATTATTATGGCAAAAAATAACGATTATTTGCAGTTCGTTAAAATAGATAAAACCGCAGTCAAAAATACTACGCAAACCGTAGCTGCAACTCAGAACTAAGACAATCCTTTTGGATTAAAATACATCGGCATGTATGTAATTAATAAACGGGTAGGCAACAGACGTATTTATCTACTGGCAATGTTATCATGCATTGTATTGGGATCTTGTAAATCGCTAAAACCCATGGCTACAACAAAGCCCATAAGGCTACAAAAAACCGTACACCCTAATGCGCAAAACCTACTGCAGCGCATTCAGAAAATCCAAAAAGTAGGATATGCCTTTGGACATCAAGATGCTACTGCATATGGTATTGGATGGAAAAATGACGGAAGTATATTTAAAAGTGATGTGCACGAAGTAGTAGGGGATCACCCCGCCGTGCACGGCTTTGAACTTGGCCATATTGAGTTAGGAAAAGCACATAACTTAGATACCGTCAATTTTGCTTTGATGAAGAGGTTAATTAAAAAAGCCCATACCAAAGGAGGAATTATAACGCTAAGTTGGCATCCAGACAATCCTGTATCTAATAAAAGTGCATGGCATACCAGAAAGGCGGTGAAACATATTTTAGAAGGCGGTAAGTTTTATGAAAAATATAAAACATGGGTTACTAGGGTAGCCTATTTTATTAACGATTTAAAAGATGAGTCTGGCCAGCCCATACCCATTGTGTTTAGACCCTTTCATGAAATGAATGGCGCATGGTTTTGGTGGGGAAAAGGACATTGCTCCTCCCAAGAATTTATACGACTATGGCAAGAAACTGTATTTCTCCTAAATCAAGAACTGAAGGTAGATCAGGTGGTATACGCCTATTCTCCTAATGCCTTTAATTCCAAAGAAGAATATTTACAATATTATCCTGGAGATGATTTTGTAGATGTTCTGGGAGTAGATATCTATCAACATTGGAGCACTTCTAGTTTTATGAATACGTTAGCAACCAATCTTCCTATATTAAAAGAAATTGCGATAGAAAAAAACATGCCTTATGCGCTAACTGAAGCAGGTTTAAACAAGCTAAGAGTAAAAGATTGGTGGACCCAATTAGATGCGCATATCTCAGATAGCGGCATTGCTTGGGCACTATTTTGGCGAAATGCCAGATTGAGCCATTACTTTGCACCTTTTCCAAATCAAAAAAGCAGTGAAGATTTTAAACGCTTTAACGCATTGCCTCATGTTCTTTTTTTAAAAGACATTCAAAATATTGACTAACAATGTCGGCTAAAAGCTACCCAATTGTTTTAACGCATCTTCTACAGTAGTTACCGGCAGCTTGCACGTGCTATTACGACATACGTAAATGAATGTTTCATTTTCTACAAAGCGCCCTTTAAACAACGGCAAATTACGTTGCTCTTTGGTTCCTACAAGTAACACATTTGGGAGTTGTTTCGCATGTAATTCAGCAATCAATTGATCGGCATTTTTGCCCACAACAGCTATTTCATAGAAAGGGGAAGTTTGCTGCAACAATAGTTCGTTCCATTTGTTATAGCTTGCCGCATTTTCCTTAATTGCGGGAAGTAAAGAAGACAGCATTGTCTTTGCTTTAACACTGCGTTGGGTATCATAGTACAAATGACCAAGTAACATCAAATTCTCTGCCATAACTGCATTTGGAGACGGTATCACACCATCATCTGTTTTTATAATTTTAGCTATGAGGTCTTGATCTCTTTTATACCTGTAC
>CAZWVO010000263.1:0-4051 GCA_964637535.1 uncultured Flavobacteriaceae bacterium | reverse complement strand
CTAAAATTTACTGTCAATTGGCTGGTTTTTAGCTCATATCACAGAAGCGTGCGGTTTAATGAAGAATAGTTAAAATAGTTGTCCTATAAATTATAATATGCTATTTATACCTTAGATAAAGCCCTTCTTTTTAGCAGAAATTAATTGGGGTTAGCATACAAAATTGATCTATTGCACCTTTATTTTTTTCTGGAGC
Organism: uncultured Flavobacteriaceae bacterium; assembly: GCA_964637535.1. GTDB lineage: Bacteria > Bacteroidota > Bacteroidia > Flavobacteriales > Flavobacteriaceae > CANMSI01. Next base: position 3,855 of record CAZWVO010000263.1, on the reverse strand, counting down.
GTCATTTTTATAGCATTTGGCCATTGGTACGCGGGTTTATACAGGGATAGCAATTTATTTTAGTAATGATAGAACAGATTTACATGCGGTAAGCGCTTCTTTTAGCTTGTCGTTTTGATTCTTCTACAGCTATTTCTGGTTTTGACGCTGCAACTTCTAGGCGGTCACTGCTTGAACTGTGTTTAAAGGATTCATAAGCGCTCTTGGATGCTGTTGCTTATAGGCCTGACTCATTTCTGGTGTTGCGGGAATTCCAATTACATTGGTAATCCAGCTTATTTGGTTACTGGTTTTTGCATCTACTTTAAAGAAACCCTGGTTAGATACGGTCTGTAGTATGAGATCTCCACAGCCATGTACCGTATTGGTGACGACATCATTTATGGCAAAAATAACGGGCCTTTGAGTGCTTCCCGAAATCTCGGTTGCTAACTCGGCGGTCATATAAGAGCAAGAAATGACCAAGGGTTGATCACTTCCAGTACCTTCATGGTTGGCATGAGACGTTTTGGCTATCACAGTTTCTATAATGGCATTTTGGTTAGCGTTAAGTTGTGCTACTTGGGTTGCAGGAGCCGCGTTTAAATTATCTGGGTTATACCCATGCATGATAACAATGGTTGGCCTGTTACCCTTCGTCACTTTTCCAGATGCTGTAATATCTATATGCCCTCCTTTTCCTATTTGCGACCCACAACACAGATTCTTGATTTTTACATGATCCGTATCACCTAAGTTTGGGCTAAGAAACTCATATTGATTTCCTCCTAACCAGTTTCTATTGAGTTGCTTTGTATTCTCATTTATAAAACCTTCATAATCTGAATTGGTTTTGTTCATATGAGCAGCCCTAACCAGTTTAACTTCGGGTGAGAAACTAAAAACCTGTTCATTTCCTGGAAATACCGATTTAAATACGTTTTCGTTATTCACAGAACGAACAACGGTATCACCCGTCATAGATCTGGAAATTTCTAAGGTGTCATTCTCAAAAAATAGTACTGACCTATTGGTTCTATTAGCAACTTCCTTAGCCATTTCTGAAGTAAAATTATCAATAAACAAAAATAACTGCATGTAAGGAGGGTCTGTTTTTGCGCAAGCTACAATACGATCTACTTCTGTAAGTCCCTCTTGGTTGTTTATGGCTTTTTCATCTGAGTTTTCAGGTCCAATACCCACTATTGCCATTGTTGAGCCATCATTAAAAGTTGTTGCAACAAGGTCATGGCCACCTCCGCTAAACGCATTGGAGGTCATTCCGGTAACTGCTAAATGGGTTACTGTATTAATGCGTAGTGCCACAACTTCGCAACTACCCAACGCTTCTTGGTAGGAAGCCCGCTGTTCCTGTGTTAACATATTCATTTAATTTAAGTGTGTCTCTTACTAAGTAGGTTTAAAGGGTATTTTTCCCCTAAACGATTCTTTTTTATGATCGTAGCATTCTTCTTCTATTGGTATTAAATTCCTCTTCCTTGAGATTTTTGTTCTTGAACCCCACTTCTCGTTCTTTTTGGTCCTTTTCCTCCAGGTGAAGGTGGTCTTTGGTGCCTTTGGTGCTCATTGCCGGCAACACCCATTCCAGCTAAATTTTCCCTGTTGAGCTCGGCTAGCGTGTTCTGGCAGCTCTCCCGGTACTGCATAAGAAATCCTTGGCAAATTCCTTCATGTGCTTCTTTATCTGATGCTTGATACAATCCTTTTCTAAGAACATTCAACTGGGTGTCTATATTAATTAGACCTTGTGCTTTAGGGTTATCATAATAGGTGCTAAAAAGATCGCTATGCTGAGCGAGCACCCCTCTCATTTCCTCCTCTACCTTATTTATATGTTTTTCAACATTAGTAACTAGGCCTAGCTTAGCCATGTAGGGTTCTCGTATCATGCTCATCTTTAAAGGATCTAAGGCGTAAGTTCCAGCTTCGTTACGTGTTTGGCCATGTTCATTGGTGGTACATACCAATTGGGTAAACGTATCTACTAGTTCTGCTCTGGTATGGCCTTGCAATTGTTGAAAGGCAAAATCCTGATGAGCGGTCTTTGAGGGTAAGCGCTGGCGATCCCCAGTAATGCGTATGGGATTATCAACATTATTTTCTGCACCTTCAAGGTAGACTGTATTTAAAAGCCCCTGTACCTGTTCTATACGCTCATTGGGTTGTAGTGTATCAGAAAACGCTGCTGTAATGTGTTCTTCCAAAGCCTCACGTTCTAGAAGCACCTCGTTAGAAGGGGAAAGTTCTCCTCCATTGGCAACACAATGGTGAACATGCTCTTGCATAAGCAAGGCGCTAATAGGGGTAGCACAATCTCCTAGGCTGGTTCCTATAATTTGTAGGGCGGTTTGACGGTCTCCTTGCGGATGTAAGGCATTGGATAATAGGCGATGTGCTGCGGGCAGGTATACCTGTTCCCATAAAGGATCATCAGTTGGAAGTATTGCTAAGAACTCATTAAAGGCCGTTGCAGGCAATATTGCTTTATTAGATCCATTTCGTATTGGCGCTAATTCTTGCACCGTATCCCTTAGGGTATTCAATACCCCTCCTGCATCTGCTCCATAAAGCTGGTTTAAAACCTCTTCTGTAGTATTGTTTATCTCAAAAGCCGCCATATTGTAAAGCACCTGTTCCTGAGTATAAGTCTGGTCCAACCATGCCATAGTTTCGGAGCTAAGTGGATTAGCTTGCAAATCCATTTGAACAAGGTATGGCAAGCTTCCGATGGACTCGGGTAGTACCCTCAACATATTATGTTCTAAATCTACCAGACGAAGTTTAGACAAAGCTGAGAATTCATTAGGTATAGTTTCAAATTGATTATGAGATAGAAACAAGGATTTAAGTTTGGTAAGCCCAAATATCACCGCTGGAAAAGTTTGGAGTTGATTATTACCTACTTCCAAAATTTGAAGGTTTTCTAACGCGCTAAGCTCATCTGGTAAATGGTCAATTTGATTTTCTACTAAATTCAGTTCTTCAAGATTTGGTAGCATATTAATATTCTCCGGAAGTGTTGTTAAGGCATTTTCATCTAAATGAAGTTGTGTTAACTTCGGAAGTTGTGCCAGTTCTGGTATTAGTTGTTCTAAATCCTGAGTTGTTAGCCCCAGATTCGATAATTCTACAATATCTGAATCGCTTTCGCCAGCTTCATTTATTAATGCTATTGCTCTTTGTGTATCCCCCATGATTATAGTTATCGTTTACTATAAGTAGCTTATTTTACCCATTACCCCCAATCTGTTTTTTAGGACGCTTAATTTCAGGATCATGAATTTTTTAGCTACCACTTCTTGGTAAGAAGCCTTCCTTTCTTGTGTTAACATATTCACTTTATTTAAGTGTGTCTCTTACTAAGTAGGTTTAAAGGGTATTTTTCCCTTAAGCAATTCTTTTTTATGATCTTAGCATTCTTGTTTTATGGCTATTAACGTCTTCTTCCTCTTCCTAGAGATTTTTGTTTTTGGACCCCACCTCCTGTGGGTACTGCTGTTCGTATTTTATCACTATCATTCAAGGGACTTACAAAACGTTGCATAAACTCTTCCAACTGCTCTGGATTATGTTGCAATTGTTGACTCATTTCTTCCGTTATTGGAATACATATGACAGCGGCATACAGAGGATCTATTATGTTATTTTTTGCATCTATATACGAAAAGGAAGTGCTGGCTTCTGTCATAAGTGTTAGGTCTCCCGTAGCACGTTTATAACTTAAAACAACCTCGTCATTACCAAATATGACGGGTCTTTGGGTCCTTTCCGAAATTTCATAGGCCTGGGTATGCGTCATATAACAATAAGCTAAAACAATAGGGTAGTCACTGCCCTGAGGTGCATGCGAACAGT
>CAZWVO010000262.1:0-4053 GCA_964637535.1 uncultured Flavobacteriaceae bacterium | reverse complement strand
TATGATCTTTGTTTCAAAGAAGGCTATTTGGTCCAATAGTCAACCACAAATACCTTTTCCAAATGAGGCTGCAAACTTGCTACAAAGGCCTTATGAGCAGGATGGGGTGTGTAAACACTATCTCTATCCTTCTCAGAAAGAAAGCTAAGCATATAGCAATGGGTAAATCCCTGATGAAAGTTTTCAGGACTATCATTAAGACCCCATTCAAAGTCTTTGATTACAGCAATGGACTCAGGAAGCTTTGTAAAACGATCACTTATTTCCTGAACCTCCGCTTGCGAAGAGGACTCTTTAAACTTAAAAATTACCACATGCCGCAACAGGCTTGTTTTTTCTTCATTCATATCTTCCGTTTTGTTATTTGCAGCTGATTCAGCACAGGAAACCAATAACATTATTCCCATAGCAAGCGTTAAAAAAATAGATAGGTCTCGTTTCATACACTTAGATTTTAAATTTTGATTAAAATTTTTAATAGCTGAATTACAAAATTCCACCTACGCTACCTCCGTCTGCTTTAATAACAGCTCCGTTGGTAGCTGCAGACAAGGGGCTGGTAAAATAAACAATGGTATGGGCAATCTCTTCTACACTCGCAAATCGTTGCAAGAGCGATGAGGGTCTTACTTCTTTGAAAAAATCTTGTTCTATCTCTTTAACAGATTTTCCTTGTTCTGTAGCTGCCTCCCTTAAAAATTCAACAGCACTTTCAGAATGGGTAGAACCTGGCATTACTGTATTCACAGTTACCTTGGTGCCCCTTGTCATTTGCGCCAAACCTCTAGAAATAGCTGTTAAAGAAGCTTTGGTCATACTATACGCAATTAGATCGGATGGCACCAAAGATGCACATTCACTGGATATAAAAACGATACGCCCCCAATTTCTTGCCAACATTTTTGCTAAACAGTGTTTTGATAAACGTACTCCACTCATTACATTCACCTCAAACTGTTGGTACCAGTCTTCATCGGGTGTATCAAAAAAGGGAATGGAATTATAGATTCCCACATTGTTAATCAATATTGAAAGTTCGGGTAATCTTTCTAATAAATATGTTACCTCATTTGCTTGGGTAAAATCGGCAGCAATACCACGAACCGTCTCGGCCGGATATTCTTTTTTCAAGCGGGCTACCGCATCATCCACACTTTTTTGTGTGCGCCCGTTGATAATTACACTAGCCTTCTCCTCGAGCAGCGCTTTTGCAACAGCAAACCCAATTCCCTTAGTGGAGCCACTTATAAAGGCGAGCTCGTTTTCTAATTGTAAATCCATCTACTTGTTGTATTAATATTACCCTGCAATTCCCCAGGTGCTAAATAACCACCACAGAACTATTACCAAACCTATGAGAATTACTGTTAAGTAACGATCGGTAGATCCTTTAAATTTTACACCGGAAGTGTTCTTTTGAAAGGTAACTAATTCCAAATCTTTCAAGGCTTGAGGTTGTCCCATTTTACTCACTCCCATTAATATAAGTGCACAAAATAAAAATAGGAATAATGCAAAATGCAAGAAGTTAATTCCTAAAAACATGCCGAGCAAGCTATCTTCTCTTACGGCAATAGTTCCTTCTTTTGCTAAGAACTCCGTAACTAACCTAAAAACTCCAATTGCAAAACCTACCCATAAGGAAATAATGGCTCCTTTGGCATTGATCCATTTATAAAAAAGACCAAATAAGAAAACTGCGGCAATTGGAGGAGATATATACGCTTGTACGCTCTGTAAGTAATGAAAAATACCACCTCCCATTAGTGCTTTCATAAAGGGGATCCAACCCAGACTTACAACAACCAAAACAATCGTTGCTATTTGACCAAAACGCACCAAATCTTTTTGAGATGCATGCGGCTTATACTTTTGATAAAAATCAATGGTAAGCAAGGTTGAACTTGAGTTAAAGGCAGAAGACAAGGAACTCATCAAAGCCGCTAACAAACCTGCAATAGCTAGTCCTTTGAGACCAGTTGGTAAAAATTCTGTAATCATTGCTGGCAATGCCTGATCTGCGTTTTCCATAGAAAAACTAATGGCCCCCTCTTGCAACAATGCATAAGCGATGACGCCAGGGATAAAAAATATGAAAACGGGCAATAGTTTTAAGTATCCTGCAAAAAGCGCTCCTTTTCTAGCATTGGTTACATCCTTTGCAGAAAGCGTTCGCTGAACAATATATTGGTCTGTACACCAATACCAAACTCCTAAAATAGGAGCGCCAAAAAGCATTCCAGTCCATGGGTATTCCGTATCTATCATAGGACGCCAGAGATTAAAGAAACCTTCTACTGGAGGGTTACCGGGTGTTTCGGCAGCAACTGTTATAATAGTTATCATTTGATCCCATCCGCCCAAGGCATACAAACCAAAAATGGTGACGGCAATGGTTCCTAGCAAAAGAATAAACGCCTGTACCATATCGGTATATATCACAGCCTTTAAACCTCCTAAGACCGTATAAAAACCTGTAGCAATGACGGTAATTATAGCTCCTGTCCAAAAGGGTACTCCAATGGTTTCAAATACCAAGGCCCCGGCAAAAATAATTAGTGAAATTTTAGTAATTACATAGGCAAGAATAGATACCACTGAAAGGTAATTTCTACACGCACTAGAATATCTTTTCTCTAAAAACTCTGGCATGGTATATACCCCAGTTCTCAAATAAAAGGGAACAAAAACCCATCCGAGCAAAATAAGAACTAAGGAAGCTATAATCTCAAAATTGGCCATTGGCATATCGCCTCTGGCTCCAGCACCCGAAACTCCTAAAATGATCTCGGAACCAATATTAGAGGCAAATAAAGAAGCCCCTATAACAAGCCAGCCCGAGTTTTTTCCTGCTAAGAAGTAATCTACCGCGCCTCGTTTGTCTGTTTTACTTCTAGATGCCCAATGAGCAATCCACAGGATAATTCCAAAGTAGATCGCAATAATGCTAAGGTCTAAAATACTTATGTTAGTAAACATATGGTAATCAATGGTTGGTTATTTAATTAGTTAGTCCCAATTTTTAAGCCCTAGTAACTTCTCGCCTAATTCGCTCAAAACTGCTCTTTCATATTTGGTTTGCTCCCAATTTCTTGGATCTCCAGGAAAAGCATAACCCTCTGGTGCAATTCGATGTTTCCAGGAATTAATACGCCAATCTCTAAGTGCTGCATTCTCTTCTTCCGCGGGCATCATGGAAATGTACTGGGCAATGCGAACTTGATCTTTAGACTTGTTAGGTCTAATTCCATGCGGCTCGGTACTATTAAAAATAAGTAAATCTCCTGCGTTCATTTTTACTTTCACAATTTTATCTTGTAAATCAGAAGTGTCGGGTTGGAAACGATCTCGATCTTTTGGCTGACTCAGTTTCCAAGTATCGTAATTGCGATAAAGCCATGGAATGCATTGAAAACCTCCCATATTTTCATCGGTTTGGTCGGCCAAGGCCAAAACCCCTTGTACGTTTTGAGGTTTGGTTTCTGGGTCATAATCCCAATGTATAAAACCCTTCTTATCTACTCCTGGCGGCAATGGGAAATTAAGATTTGCCCTATCTATAGTTACCCAAAGTTTTTCCGTGCCCCAGACATCTACAAAGGCATCATAAACCTTTTGCATTTGTCTGTTGTCCCATAAAAGTTGATGATTATACACCTCAACCATTCCTGTACCTACTAATTCTTTCATTTGCATTTCCTTTCTTGGCGGAGCGTACCAGGTAGTTGCATCGTTTGGGTCTTTTTCATCAAACTCCCATAAAAAATCTGCTGTTGCTTTCACCTGTTCTTTAGGCACTGCATTTTTAATGACAATATACCCGTTGTGCATCCAGAAGTTCCAATCCTCTTCGCTTAATAAACGAAGGGGTTTCCCGTTAGAGCGGTCATTTAATTTTTGCTCGCTACTAGTTGCCGTTGATGGATTTCCAGGAATCTCTTCGTGCGACTTATTAGCCATTTCTATTTTATATTTTGAATCCATAGTGAAATATGTTTTTGACGTTATTTTCTAATTCATAGGATAAAACTAGAAATGAAACCTCATGATAGC
>CAZWVO010000261.1:0-4054 GCA_964637535.1 uncultured Flavobacteriaceae bacterium | reverse complement strand
ATATAATATCAAAGAAAACTTTTATGAAGCAAATATGAGCCATTTAAATACCTGAGTTTTGATATAACATTCAAACAAAAAACCCGAACAATATTGTTAAGATTTTAAATTTTCATTAATAGGAGAGAATACTCGATCGATGATTAAGGTATTTTATTTGATATTTAACGTCAAAATAGCTTGGGAATATTTCTTACCTAAGCTCGACGTACGTTAATATATTATCACGATGTTGGTTGTGATGAATCAAATAATATATACAATTTTTCGTTTGCTTCTTTTTTGAATGGTTTTGATATTTTCAAAACATTATTCTTCGTAAAGAGATATGATTTAGAACGGCCTATTATGTGAAAAGTATTTGCTTTTGTATATTTAATTTGAACTAAGACAATTGGTGACAAGATGAAAGCACTCTCTATAATTAGCTTCTCTCTTCTTCTAGTATTACAATTAATGTCAAGCACAACAATGGCGCAAAATATTGATCAAATTTCACTCCCATTAAAAACTGACAATAATGGTGTTTGGCCCACTCTGAATAATGTAGTTACCATATATGTAACTAAGGATCATGAAGTATATGTGGATAGCATACAAATAACCTATTGGGATAATTTAATGCCGGCAGTACTTAATATTCATAGACAGTTAGGTATGGAAACAATCTACACGACTCCCGTTCTATTTCATATAGACAGAAAAGCAAAGTATCGATTTATAGATCGAGTTAAGGAAGAAGTAGCCAGAGTTAAAAATAAATTTTTCCTGTACAAAATTGGAGATACTAACAACGCTTTAGTTGAATCCAATAAAATAGATGGTACCATTCAGAAAAAATGGATAGGCCCCATTCCATCAAAAGAATTGGAATTTGCTAAATGGGAGCTTACAGGTTCTAAATTACCTGATTGGCTGGAAAATATAGAACCATTACCTAATGATGAATTAAAAAATAGTTTTGCGAAATATTTATACAATGGCAGTTTAAGTGATGTTAATAGTATTTTAGATAGACACCCTCATATACTTATTACGCTACTTCCTGATAAAAAGTATAGATATAATGGAACTGTTAGAAATATGGACGATATAAGTGCTGTTTCTAATTTGGTCATCTCAGGTACACTACTTCTTTATACTTTTGACCCTGAATTAGATTATGAAGATTATATCTATTTTCTTAAACAGAAAAAGAGGATTTCTCTACAAAGAAAAGCACATTACAAGACCTTCGGAGCAATCGTTGAAATTTCGTATAGCCTAGAAAGCAAAATGAAAGATTGGGGTTTGAAACTTTAATCGCAGAAAAAACGTAATACAATTATTTTTTTTACACATATGAGAAGGAGAATAAATTATTATACAATAGAAATTATATTTTTCTACCCCAACCAACCTTCCCTATCCAAGCTTCTGTATTGAATAGCTTCACTAATATGAGCTGCTTCTAGTGAAGAAACTGCAGCAAGATCTGCTATGGTTCTGGCTACTTTTAAAATACGATCATAGGCTCTTGCAGAGAGGTTTAATTGTTCCATAGCATTTTTAAGCAAGGCTTTTGAAGTTTCATCCAAAACACAGTAAGTTCGTATTTGTTTCGAATTCATTTGCGCATTGTAATGCACATTTTTTTGATCCTTAAAGCGCACGGTTTGAAGTTCCCTAGCCGCCGTTACTCTTTTTCTAATAACAACACTGCTTTCTCCCTTACGATCTTCTGCCAATTCATCAAAAGGAACAGGAGTAACCTCTATATGCAGATCTATCCGATCTAGTAAGGGGCCAGAAATTTTACCCAAGTAACGCTGCATTTCCATTGGTGATGATACCACCGGAGCACCTGGATCGTTAAAATACCCCCCTGGACTTGGGTTCATGCTAGCTACTAGCATAAAACTACAGGGATAAGTTACGGTAAAACGCGCTCTAGAAATGGTGACTTCTCTATCCTCTAGCGGCTGCCGCATTACTTCTAGCACGCCTCGCTTAAACTCTGGCAATTCATCTAAGAACAATACACCATTATGCGATAACGAAATTTCTCCGGGTTGTGGGTATGCCCCACCCCCTACCAGCGCCACATCGGATATGGTATGGTGTGGACTTCTAAAGGGGCGCTGACTCATTATCCCCTTGTTTTTCACCTTCCCTACCACGCTATGTATTTTGGTGGTTTCTAGCGCCTCATGCAGTGTCATTGGGGGTAAAATGGAAGGTAAACGCTTAGCTAGCATGGTTTTTCCTGCCCCTGGAGGACCTATTAAAACAATATTATGTCCGCCAGCCGCGGCAATTTCCATACAACGCTTTATGCTTTCCTGACCCTTTACATCCGAAAAATCGAACTCCGGAAAATCTAAGTTTTGGTAAAACTCCTTGCGGGTATCTACTATCGTTTGTTCTAGCGGTTCTCCTTGATCAAAAAACTGTATTACCTCTGTAATATTTTTCACGCCATAGACGGCTATTCCATCTACTATAGCTGCTTCTTTAGCATTTTCCCAAGGAAGAATAAAGCCTTTATAACCCTCTTCTCTTGCCTTAATAGCTATAGGCAAGGCACCATTAATGGGTTGTAAACTGCCATCCAAGGACAATTCACCCATAATAACGTAATCTGCTATAGCATTCGATTGTATTTGCCCAGACGCCATTAAAATTCCCACAGCAATAGTAAGGTCATAAGCAGAACCCTCCTTGCGCATATCTGCGGGAGCCATATTTATGGTAATCTTTTTAACGGGAATTTTGTAATTGTTATTGACTAGGGCGGCGGCAATACGGTAATTGCTTTCCTTAATGGCATTATCTGGGAGTCCTACCAAATGATACCCTACCCCTACGGCTACATTAACTTCTACGGTAATGGTAGAAGCCTCTACACCAAAGACAGCACTTCCATATACTTTTGTAAGCATTATTAAGAATTTTTTCTAAATATAAAGAAAATGATCTTAATTTTAAGAATTATTAATTATATGGGGTATGTAATAAACTGGTGTTTGTTTCCATTTTACCGCTAATGGATTAATTAGTCTACCCTTAAGGATCTCTATTTTTTTATAAGGTAAGCTTTACGAATACTTCATGAGAACCGTTGGAAATACCAGTTCGTATACTGTTAGCGTTTGCCTTACCATAATGATATCCTAAATCTAGCCAATGAGCCGCATTGAAAATAAATAGTCCGCCGTACCCTTCATCTAGTCTATAAGCCACCCCAAATTCGACGCGTTTGTTTATAGAGAATGCTCCTTGCAAGTCTAATGATAAAGGAGAAGCATATACATAACGTGTAAGTGCAGAGGCTTTAAAAACCAACTTATTGCTGAGTCTTAGATCATAACCAGATGCAAGGTAATAGTGTATACGGTCTGCACTAATCGTATTAAGACCACTTTCTTCTCTAAGTCTTTGCGGTTCTAAAATTCTTGGTGCAGAAAAGGAAATAAAATAGTCTGCACCTTTAAGAAGTACGCCAGCTCCAATATTCGCTTTAAAGCCACCTTCTAGGTTAGCTAACGCAAGATCCGAATTGTTATCAAACAGTAATAAACCCTGAGTATTAGCACTGTATGTATTAGCTCCAGCTTTTAATCCAAAATACAAGTTTGTCTTTTCACTTAGCTTTAAATGGTAGGAGAAATCTACGGCTACCCAGGTTTGACTTTCAATAAAAGTCCTATCATTAATAACAGAAATACCAAGCCCCGTATTTTTACCAAGATTAGTTCCAAAGAATACACTTTGAGATTCTGGAGCTCCTACCACTCCTGACCATTGACTTCTGAAATTAATTCCGAGCTCCGTTTTTTCTTCTATTCCTGTATACGCAGGGTTGATAAGGTTCATATTATACCTAAAAAAAGTGCGGTTAGGGTCTTGTTGAGCTGTCATACCTATTGTAAAAAGAAGGATGCATATACCGCTATAGAGTTTTATATATTTCATGCTATTTTAGTTTTGTTCGATTTTGTTTTTAATAATTGATGAATATCCAGCCTTCGCGAGGTTTTGATCCATTTCCTAGATCAATGGTATAGTAGTACGA
>CAZWVO010000260.1:0-4059 GCA_964637535.1 uncultured Flavobacteriaceae bacterium | reverse complement strand
CTGTAAATGTTAGTACGAATCGTAAAATTGACTTTTAAAACCGAAAATATTGCTAGTTTTGAGCAAATTTTTAACACCACTAAAGAAGGTATTAGAAGTTTTGAAGGGTGCAATTTTTTAGAACTTTATCAGGATAAAAATAACCCAGCCGTATTCTTTACGTATAGTTATTGGGATAATGAAGCGGCTTTAGACAATTACAGACATTCTGATTTTTTTAAGGAGGTCTGGGCTAAAACCAAAATTTTGTTTGCGGGTGCACCAGCAGCCTGGAGTGTGAACAAAATTGAAACTTTAAATTAGATACATGTTAGCAATATTTAAAAGAGAAATACAAAGCTTTTTTACTTCTGCGGTAGGCTATTTGGTGATAGGCCTTTTTTTAGTCTTATGCGGCTTGTTTTTATGGGTCTTTAGTGGACAGTTTAATATGTTTAATTATGGTTTTGCTGACCTAAGCAACTTTTTTCTTTTGGCGCCTTGGGTGTTTCTATTTTTAATACCCGCAATTACCATGAAGAGTTTTTCTGAAGAAAAAAAACTAGGTACACTAGAATTGTTATTTATTAAACCTATTTCGTTATGGGAAACGGTATTGGGTAAATTTTTAGGAACTACAGTACTTGCTCTGCTTGCGGTTATTCCTACCTTTTTATACGTGTATTCCGTTTCGCAACTAGGAACTACCATAGGCAACTTAGATATGGGGGTGGTTTTTGGTTCTTATTTTGGATTGTTCTTTTTAATAACAAGTTATACGGCTATTGGTGTTTTTGCTTCTACCCTTTCAGAAAATCAAATTGTTGCCTTTATCTTAGGGATGTTATTGTCTTTTGTAATGTATTATGGTTTTGAGGGGTTAAGCAGCCTCTTTTCTTCTGGCGATAGTACTACCCTAATTAAAAACTTAGGAATGAAAGCACATTTTGACAGTATTGCCAGAGGTGTTCTAGATACAAGAGATCTGCTCTATTTTAGTACAGTAACCCTATTCTTTTTGTTTTTAACGGTAACCCAACTTAAAAACCTAAATCGGTAATGAAAAAGTTTCTACTGCCTTTTATACTTGCCTTGGGCGTACTAGTTTTGGTTAATGTGTTAGGCTCTTTCCTATATGCACGTTGGGATGTTACGGAAGATGAACGTTATACCCTTTCTGAAGCGGCTATTAACACAGTAGTTCCTTTTGATAGCCCTGTAACTGTGCAAGTACTTTTAGATGGCGATTTACCCGCAGAGTTTTTGAAATTGAAAACGGAAACTAGACAACTATTAGAGGAATTTGCTGCTGAAAATTCGAATATCTCCTTTTACTTTGAAGATCCCTTGGCAAACAGTGGCGATACCAACCCTATTATGGCGCAACTGCAAAGTCAGGGTATTACGCCGGCAGGAGTTACTATTGAAGATAATGGAAAAGTTTCGCAGGAATTACTGTACCCTTGGGCCATTTTAAAGCACAATGAAAAAACGATAAACATACGCTTATTAAAAGATAAGCTTGGGGCAACTTCTGAAGACCGTGTAAACAATTCTGTACAGCATCTAGAATATGCCTTTGCAGATGCTTTTATGCGTTTAAAACTTACGGATAAAAAACAAGTAGCTGTTATTAAAGGAAATGGAGAATTACAAGATATATATGTAGCAGATTACCTTAGAACCATACAAGATTACTACAATATAGCAGCATTTACCCTAGATTCTGTAGCTTCCAATCCGCAAAAAACTTTAGACCACCTAAAAACTTTTGATTTAGCGTTAATTGCCAAACCTACAGAGGCCTTTTCGGATGCCGAAAAATACGTTTTAGATCAGTATATGGTACAAGGAGGTAGCACCATGTGGTTAATAGACCAAGTAGCCATGGAGCTGGATAGCCTTTTTAATGAAAAAGGAACTAACCTAGCCTATCCTCGTAAACTTAAGCTCGACGATTTATTTTTTAACTATGGTCTACGTTTAAATGCTGTATTGGTAAATGATATGTATTGCTCTAGTATTGTTTTAGCCAAAGGCGAAGGCAATAGTTCGGAATACAACCCTGTTCCATGGGTATATAATCCCATGGTGTTTAGTAGAAATACCCATCCCATTAATAAAAATCTAGAGGCACTTCGTTTTCAATTTGCTGGGAGTATAGATACCTTGGCCAATGAGAATCAAAAAACGATATTGTATAGTAGCTCTCCCCTATCTAGGCCAGATGCGACCCCTAAACAAATTAGTTTTGAAATCTTAAATAGGGCGCCAGATAAAGCACAATATACACAAGGCAAACTTCCCTTAGCTGTACTGGTAGAAGGGAAATTTAAATCGGCTTACCGCAACCGTGTAAAGCCATTAAAGTTAACAGGGACCCAAGAGCAGGGAGAAGAAAATAAAATGCTTGTAGTGGCAGACGGGGATATTATTAAAAATCAAATTCGGCAAGGCAGACCCTTAGAACTAGGATATGATAAATGGACCAACAATTCTTTTGGGAACAAAGAATTTTTGGTAAATAGCATTAATTACTTGTTGGATGATGCTGGACTTATAAACATTCGGAATAAAAATGTGGCAATTCCCTTTTTAGATCAGGAGAAGATTGCAGCGCAAAAAACCAAATGGCAGCTTATAAATGTGGTTATTCCAGTAGTTTTGACCATCCTCTTAGGCCTATTTTTTAATATGTTGAGGAAGAAAAAATACGGAGCTTAACTGTTAATAAGTTTGTTTCCTTAAAAAGGACATTTAAAATATCTTTGTTTGACAGTGGATAAAGGCTATTGAACCGTGATAGCAACAAAAAGTAAATTCTTTGGACCTTGGGTGTAAAGGAGTTTAAAATTAAAATCAACTCATGAAATTTATTGTATCTAGTACCTATCTTCTAAAACAACTGCAAATCTTAGGTGGTGTTATTAACAACAGTAACACCCTTCCTATCTTGGATAATTTCCTTTTTGATTTAAAACAAAATAAACTAACGGTATCTGCATCGGATTTAGAAACTACAATGAGTTCTGTACTTAACGTAGATTCTGATAATGAAGGTACTATTGCAGTTCCTGCAAGGTTACTTTTAGATACCTTAAAGACATTCCCAGAACAACCCTTAACCTTTGTGGTAGAGGATAATAATACCGTAGAAATAAGTTCTAATCACGGTAAGTATGGGTTGGCCTATGCAGATGGGGCAGAGTTTCCTAAAGCAGTAGAACTGTCTAATCCAAGCAGTACTGTTCTGCTTGGCGACATTCTTGCCACTGCCATTAATAAGACCATCTTTGCCGCAGGTAATGATGATCTAAGACCTGTAATGAGCGGTGTATTTTTTCAATTTTCTACAGAAGGTTTAACCTTTGTGGCTACAGATGCTCATAAATTGGTGAAATACCAACGTAACGATGTTAGTGCTTCTCAGGTTGCTGAATTTATTATGCCTAAAAAGCCATTAAATTTGTTAAAAGGAATATTAGCTGGCAGCGAAACCGAGGTTACTATAGCATACAATGACAGTAATGCAAAGTTTACTTTTGATCAAACAGAGCTTATTTGTAGGCTTATAGATGGGAAATACCCCAATTATGAAGCTGTAATTCCTAAAGAAAATCCAAATAGGCTAACTATTGCTAGAAATCAATTACAG
The DNA here is from genome assembly GCA_964637535.1 of uncultured Flavobacteriaceae bacterium. Lineage (GTDB taxonomy): Bacteria > Bacteroidota > Bacteroidia > Flavobacteriales > Flavobacteriaceae > CANMSI01. The sequence goes on along the minus strand of CAZWVO010000260.1, from coordinate 425 downwards.
AGTTCAGTACGTAGGGTTTCTATCTTTTCCAATAAGACAACACACCAAATTCGTCTAAAAATTGCTGGTGCGGAGCTCAATATTTCTGCAGAAGATATTGATTATAGTAATAAAGCAGAAGAGCGATTAACATGTTCTTACCAAGGTGATGATATGCAAATTGGCTTTAACTCACGATTCTTAGTAGAAATGCTAGGGAATTTAACTTCCGACGAAGTTTCTTTAGAAATGAGTTTACCCAACAGAGCAGGGATTCTTACTCCAACAGATGGTTTAGACGAAGGAGAGCAGGTTACGATGCTGGTGATGCCCGTAATGCTAAATAATTAAAATAGTTCAGACATACTGTTTACGTAAAAAGCCTCGATTTCTGGGAAATCGAGGCTTTTTATAATATTATAGTGTTTTAGTACCTTCTACTAAAT
>CAZWVO010000259.1:0-4071 GCA_964637535.1 uncultured Flavobacteriaceae bacterium | reverse complement strand
ATCCAATCTTCTTCTATACGGGTTTTATGTGCAAAAACAATAAGATGCGAAGCATCTACAATCTGAGACTGCCCCCAAGAGACTGGCTGTAACTGCTTTCTAACCTCCGGATTGTCAATAATTAAGACATTGTAGGGTTGCAAGCCATAAGAAGAAGCAGTTAACCTAATGGCTTCTAATAAATTTGCTAGTGTTGTTGCCGATATTTTTTTTGAAGAGTCAAATTTCTTCGTAGCATAACGCCAGTTTAAACTTTCTATATAGGTGTTCATGTGTTTGTTTAAAATTTATCTAGGAGTGCATTTAGCGCTTCCATATCTTTTTTAGAGAGTTGTGCTAAGATGTTGTTTTCTGCAATTTCTACTACCTTATCCATTTGCAAAAGTGCTTCTTGTCCTTCAGTAGTAATAGTAATTTCTACTTTTCTTCTATTGCTTGCACAAACTACCCTTTCTACATATCCTTTTACAATTAATTTATCTACTAAGCGCGTAGTGTTACTCATTTTAGTTACCATACGTTGGTTCAATGTTGAAAGATTCGCGGGAGCTCCTTTTTGACCTCTCAAAATTCGCAATACATTAAACTGTTGTTGCGATACTTCAAAAGGTTTTAAAGCAGTTGCAATACCCTCTGTAATCTTTCTGCTAACCAAAAGAAGATGGATCATAGTACGCTGGGTTAGCGGCATCTTTTTTTTGGTTTTTACAATATCCTCTACATTCATGTATCTACAATAATTGTATATACAAATATATGTAGTTTAGCGTTAATAGGAAGTAGTTTGTCGCTAAAGTTTTGTTAAATTACTTTACGCCTTTCTAGGGTTCTTTATTTTTATCCCAAATTAAAAGAATATATGCTAAAGCCATTTTTTGGAATAGTTGTGATGAGCTACTTTCTCAGTTGTGTTTCCAAGGAAAAAAAGGAACAAGTTGTGGAAGAAGAAGCCCTGGAACAACAGGTTAATGTGCAGGAATCTAAGCTAAGTAATATGACGTTAGAAGACCTTACTGTATATAACTTTGAAGGTTTAGAGCCTATGCTTCATAGAGAAGATGGAACCCTTTACGTAATTAATTTTTGGGCTACTTGGTGTGCTCCTTGCGTAAAAGAATTGCCCTATTTTGAACAAATTAATACGGAGTTAAAGGATGAGAATGTAGAAATTATTTTAGTAAGTTTGGATATGCCTAAAATGTGGGAAACCCATTTGATTCCCTTTCTACAAAAAAAAGAATTAAAATCAGAAGTAGTTGTTTTAGATGATACCAAACAAAACGAATGGATACCCAAAGTAGCTGCTAATTGGGAAGGGGCTATCCCGGCTACGCTGATATATAAAGGAGGAAATAGAAAGTTTTACGAAACGCCCTTTACGTATGAATCCTTAAGAGAAGAAATAGACACATTTTTAAATTAATATCGTATGAAAACAATAAAAATTATTGGCTTAATTGCCTTTGTTACGCTCACCAGTGCTTTTACCTATAATACGTTTTCCGAAGCAGAAGGTTATGCCATAGGAGATTATGCAACAGATTTTAAACTAAAAAATATAGACGGTGCTATGGTTTCGCTAGCAGATTATAAAGATGCTAAAGGATACCTTGTTATTTTCACCTGTAATAGCTGCCCATATGCGGTTGCTTATGAAGATAGAATTGTGGCCTTAGATAAAAAATATAAGGCTTTAGGAGTTCCTGTTATTGCTATAAATCCTAATAATCCGGATATCCAACCTAGAGACAGTTTTGATAAAATGAAAGTAAGAGCAAAAGAAAAAGGCTTTACTTTTCCATACCTTTTAGATGATGGGCAGCATATTTATCCGCAGTACGGAGCCGCTAAAACGCCTCATGTATTTCTGTTAGAAAAAACGGATAAGGGAAATAAGGTGCGCTATATTGGTGCTATTGATGATAATTATTCAGATGCAGAAGCGGTAACCGAAAAGTTTGTGGAGAATGCTGTAGATGCAATGTTATCAGGAAAGGAAATAAAGACAACAACAACCAAAGCAATTGGTTGTTCTATTAAAGCATAAAAATTAAAAAAGAGGGTATGCATCCGAAGCTTTTCCTTTGGATTCGTATGTAGCTTATAAAAAACAAATTATGGCAGACTTATCACAAGAAGAGTGGATAACGCAGTTGCAGGGAGATGCAAACTCTGTTATTTTAGATGTAAGAGCAGATCATGAAGTAGAAGAGGGGTATATCCCAAATGCAATTAATATTGATTTTTATTTGGGGCAAGGTTTTATTGCAGCCCTAGAAAAATTAGATAAAAGCAAAAATTACTATGTCTACTGTAGGTCTGGGAATAGAAGTGGTCAAGCTTGTGCTGTAATGAATAGCCTTGGTTTTGAAAATGCCTACAACTTGGAAGGCGGTTTTATGGAGTGGGAAGGTGAGGTAGCAGAATAACACCAAAGACAAAAAACAAATGTATTCGCCCTGGTATAAACCGGGGCTTTTTTTGTTGCTAAGAAAATTACAATGAAGAAAAAAATCGCTATATTGCAAATATGATCGAAAATTTGCTTCACTTTATATGGAAATTCAAAAAATTTAATGCAACAAATTTATTAAGCACCTCGGGGGAGGTGCTTCAGATTGTGCATCCCGGGGCACATAATCAGGGATCTGGCCCCGATTTTTTTAATGCTAAAATTGTTGTTGCAGGACAGTTATGGGTAGGTAATGTAGAAATACACCTCAAGTCTTCAGATTGGTATGCCCATCACCATGAAGCAGATGAGCGTTATAAGAACGTTATTTTACACGTTGTTTGGGAAGATGATGCAGTTGTTTTTGGAACAGATAATATCCCAATTCCCACCCTATTGCTGCGTACGTACGTATCGCCACAACTGTTAAAGGCACACAAAGAACTATTTAATAAACATAACATCACCTTTATCAATTGCGAAAAGAACATTAAGGACTATAACACCTTTGGCATGGCGCATTGGTTAGAGCGTTTATTCTTTGAACGTTTGGAGCAAAAATCAGTAATGGTACAGTCTCAGTTAAACCGGTGTAACAACAATTGGGAACATGTCATGTTTACCCTCTTACTAAAAAGTTTTGGTTCTAAAATTAACGGCCCTGCTTTTTTAGCATTAGCAGAAGGCTTAGACTTTTCTGCGGTTCAGAAGGTGAAACATAATGCTTTTGAGTTGGAGGCATTGCTCATGGGAAGCTGCGGATTATTAAAGGGCAATGAAGTAGATAACTATTACCTTAATTTACGTAAGGCATATACTTTTATACACCACAAATTTCAATTGAAAACAACACCTATGTTACCTCCAGAGTTTTTTAAATTAAGGCCTGTGAACTTTCCTACCATTCGCTTATCTCAGTTTGCACAACTATATAGTAGGCACCAAAATTTATTTCGTCAGCTAATTGCTGCCAAAACCATGAAAGAATTATATACCCTTTTTGAGGTAAAAGCAAGTCCCTATTGGGATACTCATTTCACCTTTGGAAAACCTACTAAGTCCAGTAAAAAACAACTTAGTAAAAAGTTTATCGATCTATTAATAATTAATACCGTTTTACCGCTTAAATTTTGTTATGCAAAACAACGGGGAATGCATATTTCTGAAACTTTGGTATCCATTATTCAAACCATCAAAAAAGAAGAAAATAAAATTAGTAATACCTTTAAATTATATGGGGTGAGGGTTAACAACGCCATGGAGAGTCAGGCATTAATTCAGCTGCATACAGGATATTGTCTTAGAAACAGATGTCTAGAATGTGCTGTAGGCGGAAGTCTACTTCAAAGGGCATAAAAGGATATTTATGCAATGTTTAAAATTATCCGAAATCCAAATTTATTTCTTTACTTTTAAAAAATGAATCTCTTTTATAGCACATTGTACTATTTTCAGAAGCGCGGCTTTGAAGTATGCCGAAGAATTGCAGAGCGTTTAGGGATACGGGTACGCGTTGTGCGCACATCGTTCATTTACCTCGCCTTTGTAACCTTAGGTTTTGGTTTTGCCTTGTATTTGTTCTTGGCATTTTGGCTAAAAATTAAGGATTTAATATATAC
>CAZWVO010000258.1:0-4071 GCA_964637535.1 uncultured Flavobacteriaceae bacterium | reverse complement strand
TTCGTGAAGTGTTTGCAATAAAAAAGCACTTCTTTAAAAAGTGCTTTTTTAATACGGTGCTAGCTATCCTTACCTAAAAATAATTTTATGCCGTTCTCCATTTTCGTTTAAAATGGTAATATTATAGGTTTCATTACTATAAATATCCTTTAATAAAGCAGTTGCATCTTCAATGGTAGATACTTTCTCATCATTTACTTTTAAGAGAATGCTATTATTTAATTCCCTATATCTTTTATCCGTATCTATTATTTTAACACCATAATCGGTATCAAAATTCTTTTTATCCTTTTTGGTAAGGTTTTTAACCTGCAAACCAAATAAGGGAAGTATGGCCGTATTGTTCTTTTTTAGCACCACGGGAACACTCTTTTTGTTTCCATCTCTTAAAACCGTAACATTTAACTTATCTCCTGGGCGTTTGGCTGTAATATACCCTCTTAAATCGCCCATCTTATGAATAGTGATATTATCAATTTTAGTGATAATGTCTCCAACCCTAAGATCAGCATCATCAGCCCCAGAACCCTCAATAATAGCACTTATGTATACCCCATCGGTCTCATTAGTGCCTAATTCAGTTGCTAAAGGAGAGTTTAAAGGAGGAGATTGTATCCCCAAAATTCCTTTTTGCACATTTCCGAATTCTAAAATGTCATTGATAATTTTTTTGGCAATATTGCTAGGAACGGCAAAAGAATAACCCACATAGGTTCCGGTTTGCGAAGTAATAGCCGTATTTATACCAATGAGCTCTCCATTAGTGTTTACCAATGCGCCCCCGCTATTACCAGGGTTTACAGCGGCATCGGTTTGTATAAAAGACTGTACTCCTCCCAAACTTCTTGCTTTAGCACTTACAATACCTGCAGTTACCGTAGAAGTAAGATCAAAAGGATTGCCAACAGCAAGTACCCATTCTCCAATTTTGGTGTTATCCGAATCACCAAAGGCTAGTGAAGTTAATTTTTCATCAGCATCTATTTTTAAAAGTGCGATATCTGTGTTTTTATCTGCTCCAATAAGTTCCGCATCATAAATCTTATTATTGTTTAAGGTGATTTGCAACTGATCTGCACCGGCAATTACATGATTGTTAGTTACAATATATCCATCTGGAGAAATAATTACTCCAGAGCCAGAAGCAATCTGCGGTGTTGCATTTCCATTACCTTGACCATAAAAAAGATCAGATATGGTCAACCGATTTCTTTTAATAGTGGCATTTTTAACGTGAACCACGGCATTAACGGTATTTTGCGCGGCAACGGTGAAATCAATCTCACTTGGGTTAGCCGAACTCGCGCCCTTATAACTAGCATTGTATGTTGTGCTTTGTGGGGCAGCAGTAACAATTTTAAAAGTGTCTTTTTCAACAAAAAGCTTGTAGGCTCCTAACGTTATCGCACCAGCGAAAATAGCAACCAAAAGAAGACTTGCAATTCTCTTCATAAACAGTTTAGATTTAGTTATACATAATGACTAACGTAAAAATAGTAGATTTATAAAATCGATCCTTACGTTTTAACGACTTTTTAACTGCTAAAAAAACCATAACAAATCCTATCTTTGTAGCCAAGATTAAGCATATGGACCTTACATTTTATAAGTATCAAGGTACGGGAAATGATTTTATCATGATTGACAACCGGGAAGAATTTTTTCCAAAAGACAATCATGAGCAGATCGCTTTATTGTGTGATAGACGGTTTGGAATAGGTGCTGATGGACTAATTTTATTGGAAAATCACGATAATCTAGATTTTACTATGGTCTATTATAATGCAGACGGACACACCAGCAGTATGTGTGGAAATGGAGGACGCTGTATTGCAGCTTTCGCCCAATTTTTAGGCATTGTATCGGACCAAGTAGAATTTGAAGCTATTGACGGAGTTCATAGTGCAAAAATACACGGAGATACCGTAAGCTTGCAAATGCAGGATGTTACTGAAATACGAGAAAAAGACAGCTATGTTTTTTTAAACACAGGTTCTCCCCATCATGTACAATTAGTGGCCAACTTGGACGCTTTTGAAGTAGCCAAAGAAGGGGCAAAACTGCGTTATGGGATATATGGTGAGAAAGGAAGTAATATCAATTTTGTAGAACCTAATGCTAATGGTTTTGGCGTACGCACCTACGAAAGAGGGGTAGAAGACGAAACCTTGTCTTGTGGGACTGGTGTAACTGCTGTTGCCATAGCTATGCATAGTACAGGAAAAACAACTGCCAATAGGGTCACGATTCAATCTCCAGGTGGAAACTTAGAGGTTGCCTTTGAGAAAAATGGAATAGGGTACAAGAATATATACCTTTCTGGGCCTGCTAAACAGGTATTCAAAGGAACTATAGTATGTTAAGTCTAGAGGGAGAAAAATGTTCGCTAAGAGCCTTAGAACCTGAGGATTTAGATTTCTTATATGAATTGGAAAATAATCCCGCCATTTGGGAAATTAGTGGTACTACTAAGCCGTATGCAAGACATGTGTTGAAAAAATATCTAGATCATGCGCATTTAGATATTTTTGAAGCAAAACAACTGCGCTTATGTATTTGCAATAGCGAAAAAAAAGTAATTGGTTTTATTGATATTTTTGATTTTGATCCTAAAAATAGAAGAGCTGGATTGGGAATTATCATTCTTGCACCTGAAGAAAGGAATAGAGGTGTAGGTGCTGAAGTAATAGAACTGGTTTGCTCTTACGCCTTTTCGATACTAAACCTAAGGCAGTTGTATGCCAATGTTATGGAGGATAATGCTGCTAGTTTGGGTCTTTTTGACAAGTTAGGATTTTCTAGGGCTGGGGTAAAAAAAGATTGGATTCTTAGTGCGGGTTCCTTTAAAAATGAAGTCATTTTTCAAAAAATAAACAGCTAATGTATATTAAAAAGATAATTTTAGCCCTCGTACTTGTTGGTCTCGTAGTAGGTGGCTTCTTTGCCTTTAAAGTCTATAACGCTTTTTTTACTGCTAATACGAGTTTTAACAATGAAGAGGCTTATGTGTATATTAAGTCCGACGCAAGCTTTGAAGAGGTGAAGGAGCAGCTAGCCCCTCTGATTCTAGATATGGACAACTTTGAAACAGTTGCTGCACAAATGAAATATACCAGCAATGTAAAAGGAGGAAAATTCGCCATACAAAAAGGTGCTAATAGTGTTGCCATTGTAAAATCGAATAGGAGTAATAATCTTCCTGTAAAGGTTGCCTATAACAATCAAGAAACACTAGAGGCGCTCGCTGGCCGCATTGCTACCCAGATTGAAGCAGATAGTGTGTCTTTATTACAGGCATTTAACGATGAACAATTTTTAGCACAAAACAATTTTAATAGCGATACCAAGCTGGGAATGTATCTTCCTAATAGTTATGAATTTTTTTGGAACACCTCTGCAGAAGCCTTTAGAGCGCGTATGCTAAAAGAGTACCAACGATTTTGGAATACACAACGTTTAGCTAAGGCTAAGGCGTTGAATATGACACCAAACGCCGTTATTTCTTTAGCTGCGGTAGTTCATAAAGAGACGGCAAAAGTAGATGAAAGGCCACGTGTAGCTGGCGTATACCTTAATAGGCTTAAAAAAAATATACTATTACAGGCAGATCCTACCGTAATCTACGCTATTAAACTTCATTCTGGAGACTTTAAACAGGTTATTAAACGAGTATTGTATAAAGATTTAGAACTAGATTCTCCTTATAATACCTATAAATATGCCGGTGTACCCCCTGGTCCTATAACCATGCCCGATATTTCTGCAATTGACGCGGTATTAAATGCAGAAAAACATGATTATTATTATTTTGTGGCAAATGTGGAGAATTTTGGATATCATAAATTTGCAAAGACCCTAGCCCAACATAACCGAAATAAAGTGCAATATATCCGATGGATAAACGAACAAAAAATTAATAGGTAAGACAGTTGTCCTAATTTTAAGACATCTTAACTAAATTCTCCCCATTTTAAGAAAATCTTAGGGTAAAAAGGCCCAAATAAGATAAAATCGAGCCTAACTTTGTAGGCTGAAATTTAAGTTGATCCGTATATACCTTGTATATAAGAT
>CAZWVO010000257.1:0-4092 GCA_964637535.1 uncultured Flavobacteriaceae bacterium | reverse complement strand
GTCCACCACCATCTCCTCCTTCTAAACCCAGATCTATAATATGATCTGCGCATTTAATAAGATCTATATTGTGTTCTATAACAACAATGGAATGTCCTTTGTCTATAAGCGCATCAAAAGACTTTAATAATTTCTTTATGTCGTGAAAATGTAAACCGGTAGTGGGTTCGTCAAAAATAAATAACGCTTTATCCTTAGAACGCCCCTTAACCAAAAAGGAGGCTAGTTTAATGCGCTGGGCTTCTCCACCAGATAGGGTAGAAGAAGATTGCCCTAGGGTAACGTATCCTAAACCAACATCTTGGAGGGGTCTTAATTTATTGGCAATTTTAGTTTGCTGTTGCGCTTCAAAAAAGACTAAAGCATCATCTATGGTCATTCTAAGTACATCATCTATGGAGATTCCAGAAAAAAGAACTTCTAGGACTTCTTTTTTAAACCGCTTTCCTTTACAGGTATCACATTCTAGGTGTACATCGGCCATAAACTGCATCTCTACCGTAATTTCACCTTCTCCTTTACATTTTTCACAGCGGCCACCATCTACATTGAATGAAAAATGCTTTGGGCTGTATGCGCGTATCTTACTTAACTTTTGACTTGCAAATAAAGTTCTAATATCATCATAGGCCTTTATATAGGTTACAGGGTTGGAACGTGAAGACCTACCAATTGGGTTTTGATCTACAAATTCAACATGTTTTACCGCAGTGTAATTTCCTTCTACAGATGTATATTGTCCCGCCTTTTCACCATATCCGCCTACTTCTTTAAGTATTATAGGATACAACAGTTTTTTTACCAAGGTACTTTTTCCACTTCCAGAAACTCCAGTAACTACCGTTAGCATATTTAATGGAAAGCGTACATCAATATTTTTTAAGTTATGCGCTCTTGCTCCCTTAATAGTAATAAAATTTGTTGCGGTTCTACGCGAATTTGGAGTAGCAATTTCTAATGTACCATTAAGATACCCTGCCGTAAGTGAGGTTGATTTTAGAATAGCATCCATGGAACCATGCGCTACAACCTTACCACCATGAGTACCCGCTTCTGGACCAATATCTATAACTTCATCTGCAGCCTTCATTATATCTTCATCATGTTCAACTACAATAACGGTATTACCCAAATCCCTTAGCGATAGCAATACTTCAATAAGGTTTTCCGTATCTTTTGGATGCAGTCCTATACTGGGTTCATCTAAAATATACATGGAACCTACAAGACTACTACCCAAAGAAGTGGCTAGGTTAATACGCTGACTCTCTCCCCCAGACAGGGTATTAGACTTTCTATTTAATGTGAGATAGCTAAGCCCCACTTTTTCCAAAAATCCAAGACGTGTATTAATTTCTTTGAGCAAGCGCTTCGCAATAGCAGTATCATTTTCAGAAAGTGAGAGCGTCTCAAAAAACGGAACTAACTGTGCTATAGGAAGTGATACCAATTCTGAAATAGATTTTCCATTTACCTTTACATAATCCGTTTCTTCTCTTAAGCGTCTGCCTTTACATTGACTGCAACGTGTTTTTCCGCGATATCGGGATAGCATTACTCTATTCTGAATTTTATAACTCTTTTCTTCTAGCGCTTTAAAAAAAGTATGAATTCCAGTAAAGTGTGCATTTCCATCCCAAACCAATTGTTTTTGTTCAGCAGAAAGCTGAAACCAGGGTTTGTGAATAGGGAAGTCAAAGGTGTATGCAGAATTCACCAACTGATCTCGATACCAACTCATGCTCTCGCCCCGCCATGGGAAAACAGCATTTTCATATACGGATAAGGCTGTATTTGGAATTACAAGGTCTTCATCTATACCTATAACATCTCCATATCCTTCACATTTTGGACAAGCACCATAGGGATTATTAAAACTAAATAAATGTACGTTGGGTTCCAAAAAACTTAGACCATCAAGTTCAAACTTATTGCTAAACCGTACTTGTTTTCCAGTATCGAGGGCTTCAATAATACAGGCTCCTTTTCCTTCAAAAAAAGCGTTGTCTATGGCATTCGCTAAACGGTTTTTAAAATCCTCATCATCCTTAACTATAATTCTATCTACTACAAGGTCAAAGACAGGTCCTACGTCCATGCCTTCCTCAATACGCTGTACTTTATTGTTGTGTTTAATTCGCGCGTATCCCTGTTTAGAAAATAACGCAAGCGATTTTTTAGGATCTCTCTCCTCCGGAATAACAATAGGGGAGAGCAACAGTAATTTTGTTCCCTCCGAAAAAGCAGTTACATGGTCTACTACATTAGTTACCCGATGTTTTTTTACTTCCTTTCCAGATTTTGGTGAAAAGGTTCTTCCAATTCTGGCGTATAATAATTTTAAATAATCATAAATTTCGGTGGTGGTACCTACTGTGGATCTTGGATTAGTAGAATTTACTTTTTGTTCTATTGCAATAGCCGGAGCTATGCCTTTTATATAATCTACTTTGGGCTTGTCTAATTTTCCTAAAAATTGACGCGCATAAGAAGAAAGACTTTCTACATATCTGCGTTGGCCTTCTGCGTATAGGGTGTCAAATGCCAAGCTAGACTTTCCAGAACCAGATAAACCAGTTATAACTACAAGTTTATTTCTGGGAATAACTACATCTATATTCTTTAAATTGTGCAGTTTAGCACCTTTAATAATAATATTTTCTTTGGGATTTACGTCTGAAAGGGTAGGCATGTTCGTATTTAAGAGTATAAAGATACAATATGCATATTTCATTGCCCAAATTGACATTAAGAAGATTGAAAAAAGACTTCTATTTCTAGATTAGTTTTTTTGAGATGTTTTATTTTTTCTATATTTGAAGTCTAAACTAAAGACAAAAGCCTATACGGATACAATTACTTTTTTAAAAATTAGCTAAATAACCTAAGGTCTTTAATTGCAGCAAAGCAAGATAAAGGCACCTAATTTTTACACCAAAAAAAAGTAATTGTATGGAACTACAGATTAATGATTCTTTATTAGTTAAAGAATACATCAAGGGAGATGAAAGATCTCTTGAAACACTTATTAAGAGGCACAATCAGCGTATTACTAGCTTTATATATTCTAAGGTCAACGACCGAGATATTGCTGAAGATATTTTTCAAGATACTTTTATTAAAGTGATTAGAACCTTAAAAAAGGGTTCTTATAGCGAGGAAGGTAAATTTCTTCCCTGGGTAATGCGAATTGCTCATAACCTTATTATAGATCACTACAGGAAAAATAGAAGAATGCCTAAGTTTGAAGGAAGTGATAACTTCAATATCTTTTCTATTATAGGAGATGAAAAGTTAAATGCAGAAGGGCAGCTTATTAAAGATCAAATTAATTGCGACCTAAGAGTATTGGTCGAAGAATTACCTCGCGACCAACGCGAAGTTTTATTGATGCGTATCTATAAGGATATGAGTTTTAAAGAAATATCTGAAAATACGGGTGTAAGTATTAATACTGCTTTAGGAAGAATGCGCTATGCCTTAATTAACCTTAGAAAAATAATTGAAAAGCACAATATTGCTTTAACGAATTAATTACCCTTCTGTCGATTTGTAATCTTTTTTGCATACTTGTGGCGTTATACCTATATAACAAAACAAAGTATATGGAAAAAATCTACGCTGAAAATCCAGAGACTTGTGAATTAGTTAAAGCACAATCGGAAACGGTTCAGTTTCTTTTAAACTACTCGAAGTCCTTACACATTATTAGCCACGGAAAATTTAAGTTCGAAAGTAACTCAAATTAAAGGGCAAATTTATTTAAATCTTGATGGCACCAGTTTTTCATTTTTCTTAAAGGAATATGAAAAGCTGGTTTTTTTGTACTTAATGTAAAAGGGTTACTCATCTGCTTCGGTTTTTCTGATTCTACAAGGGATAAAAAACATATTTCATAGATAAACGGCATAAAATTAAAATCACTTTTTCTACAAAAAAACCGCAATAGTTCGGTTGAAAAATAGAAAACCCGTATTTGACATCAAAAAAAGGGGGTTTGACAACAATGTTTTTTTCAAAACACTGTATTTATCTAGTTTTATCTCAGAATTAAAAATGGAAAGTGTGTTACTTTCTTTTAAAATATAACCC
>CAZWVO010000256.1:0-4093 GCA_964637535.1 uncultured Flavobacteriaceae bacterium | reverse complement strand
AGGTAAAACTAAGGGCATTAGCTGTAGTCTCATGACCTGCTGTAAACAAAATAAGTACCTCGTCTAACAATTGCGCTCTAGCCATTGGAGTGCCATCTTCATAACGTGCAGCCAATAACATATCTAACAAATCATCTTTTTCTTCCTTGCTCGCAATACGCTCTTCAATTATTTGATTTAAGATGGCTCTTCCCTTATCGGCAAGTTGAACATGCTTTTTAATCTTTCCGCTTAAACTAAACCACCATTTTAAGTAAGGCTGTCGCATCTCGCGGATTAACATTTCTTGGTTTTCTTCTGTGATCTCCTGCAGCGATGCCATTCGTTTTCTAATATCGGACCTGCTAAAAAGCGACTTTGCTACTACTTGAAATGCTAAGTCGCCCATTATTGGAAAAACATTGATTTCGGTATCCGGGCTTAACTGCTCCAATTCCGAAACAATTGCCTCTTTCATAATACCGAATAAACCTTTCAATTTTTTTTTATGAAAGGCGGGTTGTACGATACGCCTGTGAGCACGCCAATGTTCTCCTTTTGCGGTTAAGATACCATGGCCTATATACTTGGCCAAATCTACTGTTTGTAAAGGTGATTTCTCGTACTTTTTATGTTGCTTTTGTAATACGTGTTTTATAATTTGAGGACTTCGGGTAAAAACTACCGGAGAATTATATCCTGTTTTTACCACAAATACATCGCCAAATTTTTCAAAATTTTCCCTATGAAACGGCAAGGGGTTCGAAAGAATACTTTTACGGTTTTTAAAAACGGCAAGAGGACTAATTGTGGGAAGATCTTTAATTTTACGTATAATGGTAGTCGTTTTTTTATTGTTTGATATCTCCATGTACTAGTATAACTTCTTTAGACTATGGATTGGATCTTGCCTTAGCAATCAAGCTTAAAACAAGCCGCCTTGTGCGCCTCCTTTTAACTTTCCTAAATGCTTATAGGCCAGTTCTGTAACTTCCCTACCACGTGGTGTGCGCATGATAAACCCTTGCTGAATTAAAAAGGGCTCATACACATCCTGAATGGTTTCTGCACTTTCCGATACTGCTGTTGCAAGCGTAGTAATGCCTACAGGACCACCTTTAAACTTGTCTATAATGGTGCTTAATATTTTGTTATCCATCTCATCTAAACCATGCGCATCTACATTAAGAGCTCCCAGACCATATTTAGAAATTTCAATATCAATATTTCCATTACCCTTAATCTGAGCAAAATCCCTTACCCTACGCAACAAGGCATTACATATTCTTGGGGTACCTCTACTTCTTCCCGCTATTTCTATAGCGGCTTCATTGGTAATAGGCACCTTTAAAATATGAGCACTACGCTGTACAATGGTAGACAACAGTTCTGTAGAATAATATTGCAGTCTACTCTGAATTCCAAATCGAGCACGCATAGGAGCCGTAAGCAAGCCAGAACGCGTAGTAGCCCCAATAAGGGTAAAGGGGTTTAAATTAATTTGAACAGAACGGGCATTAGGCCCAGTTTCTATCATAATATCAATCTTATAATCTTCCATTGCTGAATACAAGTACTCTTCTACAATAGGGCTTAAACGGTGTATTTCATCTATAAATAAAACATCTCTATCTTCCAGGTTCGTAAGCAAACCAGCCAAGTCTCCAGGCTTGTCTAAGACTGGTCCAGAAGTAACTTTAATACCAACTCCCAACTCATTAGCTAAAATATGTGCTAAGGTGGTTTTCCCTAGACCGGGAGGGCCATGAAATAAGGTATGATCTAAGGCTTCTTCTCTTAAGTTCGCCGCCTGTACAAAAACCTTTAAATTTTCTAAAACCTGCTCTTGGCCTGTAAAGTCGTCAAACGTCACTGGCCTTAAGGCTCTTTCCATGTCCAACTCTTCAGGAGAGAAATTATCAGAAGAAGGGTCTAGATGTTCATTCATATCCTAACAAAGATACTAGAAAATGGAATAGCATTACTGCCTCAATACCCATTACAACCTTAGATTTTTACGAAATTAAAAGCACCTGTTGGGGGCTTTGAAAATAGGGTCACTGCCATAACGAGTTTATATTTAATTGTAAGCGATGCACCTAGCGCGCGTCTTATTACTACTGTGTGGCATAATACGCTATTAAAAATAGCGATACAAAAGCTATGACCTAAAACAAAATGTAAAATTGTTGTAAATTGAACCTATGATAAAGCTCGATTACGCTCCAGGAACGCTTCAGTATATTCCTTTTTTTTATGTGATATGGTCCGATGATTTATTATCTATCTCGGAAATAGCAGTAGTTAAAAAAGCCATTAGTGAAGACCCTTCTTTAACACAAGAAGATCAAAAATTACTTGTTTCATGGTTAACCCCAGCAGCCCCTCCAGCCAATACTACTTTAAAAGGATGGAAGCAAACCATAGCAAATTCGAAAGTAAAACTAATTGAAAGTGATACCTATCCGCTAGCCACGTTTAGTCAGAAAATGGTGTGTCATTATTTGGAGGACTGCCCTTTTAATATCCATTTAAAGGATATTGAAATTAACTTAGGAATACAGCCCAACCATTACAATCATTTATTTGACGTAGAAGTGGTGCAAGAAACTACCTCAAATTATTATGATGCTGCTGTATTAGATACGCTGCTTAAGGGAGAGCATGCGGCTACGGTAGATGGTTTTAGAGCAGTACTGGCAGATCCTATTTTTAAGTGGGGAATAAGAAGAAATAAGGAAGACTTTAGAACTCATGTTTTAGAGCAAGTACAATTTTTAGCAAAAAAAGGCTACGGCGCCTTGGCATTTCCAGAAGCCTACGGTGGTACTGGAGATATGCCGGGTTACGCTACCATTTTTGAAAACATGATGTATGTAGATGGTAGTTTAGCTATCAAATTTGGCGTACAATTTGGCCTCTTTGGAGGCAGTATTCAAAAACTAGGAACCAAAAAACATCACGATAGGTATTTAACAGCAACAGGAGAAGCTAAATTGCTAGGTTGTTTTGCCATGACAGAAACCGGCCATGGGTCAAATGTACGGGGCATTAAAACCACTGCTACTTATGATAAGGAAACCGATAGCATTGTACTACATACCCCTGGCACCAATGATAATAAAGAATATATAGGCAACGCCTTACATTCTAAAATGGCTTCTGTATTTGCGCAGTTAATTGTAGACGGAAAAAATGAAGGAGTACATGCTATTCTGGTTCCCGTTAGAAATGAAAAACATGAACTAATGCCAGGTGTTACCATTGAAGACAATGGGTACAAACTAGGGTTAAATGGTGTAGACAATGGTAAAATATGGTTTAATCAGGTACGTGTACCAAGAGAAAACCTATTAAACAAATACGGGGACATTACTGCAGATGGCACCTACCATTCTGACATTAAGAACCCCAACAAACGTTTCTTTACCATGTTGGGTACGCTGGTTGGTGGAAGAATATGTGTAGCCAGAGCGGGTCTTGGCGGGGCTAAAATGGCCTTAGCCATTGCCATAAAGCACGCCCTTAAAAGACGGCAATTTAACGACAGTATAAAAGTACAGGAAGATCTGTTAATGGATTACCCCACACATCAATTACGCCTTACCCCTGCCGTTGCCGCTAGTTACGTGTATGATGTTACACTTACCCATATGATGAAGGTATACAGTGATGAAAGCGTAACCGATAAGCGTAAAATAGAAACACAGGTAGCCGGACTCAAATCTGTAATTACCTGGTTTGCCAATAGCACCATACAAGAATGCAGAGAAGCCTGCGGAGGTAAGGGGTATTTAATGGAGAATAGATTTTCTGATCTTAAAGGCGATGTAGATATTTTTACCACCTTTGAAGGAGATAATAATGTACTCTTGCAGTTAGCTGCTAAAGGTGTGTTATCCGATTTTAAGGCAGAATTTAATAGTGCTGGATTTACTGCGGTTTTAAAATTGCTAGGATCTCGCTTAAGTGACAAATTAACAACTATTAACCCCGCATATACCAACAAGGTAGATAAAGATCATTTATACAACTCCAAGTTTCATAGGCATGCTTTTGATTACCGCACCAGAAGGCTCACCTATACGTTGGCTATGCGAATACGGGATTATAT
>CAZWVO010000255.1:1286-4124 GCA_964637535.1 uncultured Flavobacteriaceae bacterium | reverse complement strand
CAACAATAACCTTAATGGATCTTTCTTGTATTTTAATGGCAACTTTGATCCTGTAAAGGTGAGAGAAATGGCCAAGAACAACGAATTCGAAAACTTGTCTAGCGGTTTACTACAGCAATTAGCACCTACTACGCCTAGTATTACCAACTAACGCGTAAGTAACATGGCTTTTTCACGTATTACCTGAGCAACAGGCTTATTGTGCAAATGACTCTCTAACCAAGAAAGAATATCCAGGTATAAAAAGGCGCGTTTTTCGTAGGGATGATCTTCGTATTTTTTAAGTTCGTTGTATAAATTCTGGAACTCATTTCTAAGTTCATGCGGATAAATGTCGCCTAAGTTTCTCAAAAATTTAATCATCTCTTTTTGCACGGCATGAAGGTCGTTCATTTTAAGCAAAAATTTGTACGTACTTTTAAGTTGCACTTCTAAATGATAATCCATACCGGCTTCATAATGCGCCACTAAGCTTAGTACCCGTGCAAAACACATCAGGTCTTCCCGCATTTTTAAATTTTTATTTGCAATGATTTTTTTGAGATAATGAATACAGGTTTTATTATCTCCAATTCCAAAGTATAGACAGGCTATTTTATAGTACAATACCATAATATGATGCGCATCTATCCGGTCTTTATGCTTGGTAATACCGTATTCAACAATGGCTACTAAGTACAGGCCTTTCTCAAAGGTTCCTTCCAAAAAATGAAGGTTTAACTTGTTTGAATTGATGTAAAGAAAGGCTAAGGACGAAATATTATCATTTTTAGGAAAACGGGGGGCATTTACCATATTTTCCAGCTTCTCTAGCGTTTCCTTAAACTGAGAACTGTACTTTACAAAAAACAACGACTCTAGTAAATAATGGTTCCCTTTTAAGAAGAATACCGGATTAAGGGTAATCATTTTTTCGTTTTCGTAAAATAGGTCTACCCATTTGCTAGCGTATTTATAGGAAGATAAAAAGTCTTGAACAAGAAAACTATACCATAAATGCGCCTTGTACAACCATAACTTCTCTCTAAATCCAAGGGTTTCTATTTTGTATTTAGGCAAATGATTGTCAAAATAACTTTTTACATTTTTATATTCCGCATCGCTACGCACATACCCTAACTTTAGCATAATACCGTATAGTTGTAGTGACAAATTAGAGAGCTTACTCGTCATTATATTCTGCTCAGAAAGCGTCTTGGCCTGTACCGCTAATTCATCTGCTCTATCCGGAATACTTCTGGTAATGTATTGGGTTTCTATAATTTTTTCGAGCTCTACAATTTCGTATGCGATATTCTTTTCTTCGTTTTCAATAGCCACTCCTTTAGCCTTCTCCAAAATTTTAAGACTCTGTTTATACAATCCTTTCTGATAAAGAATAGTAGCAAAATCTAACTGCTCTCTAATTTGTACCCTAATATTTTGGTTTACCGGATTAAGCCGTAAACTCACTAAAATTTGTTTGTATAAGTGTGCTTTTAAATTGGATAGCTGTGTTTTTTTGACAATACCGCTTTCCAAAATGATTTTCTCATCATAGGATTTTATTTTGTCTAGAAGGTTAAATAACGCCAAAAATTTTGCATCTGTATTTACTCCTAATCGACCAACATACAATTTAAATTGACGTTTTTCTGATTTGGAAAGTGATTTTACCAAAACAAACAAAGCGTCTTTATGGGCATTTGTCATCGTAAAAAAAACTATTTAAAACACTGTATTTCAATTTGTTGTAATTACTGAAATGTGCTTCAACATTGTAAATAAATGTATACTGCAACCTATAACTATGCTTGGAAGCATATATTCGTATAGACTCGGTAAAACTACTTAATTGATGCGTAAAGATAAGGTACAAATTTTTGACACCACCCTAAGAGATGGAGAACAGGTCCCTGGGTGCAAATTAGATACCACTCAAAAACTGGTTATAGCAGAACGCTTAGATGTTCTTGGAGTTGACGTTATTGAAGCTGGCTTTCCCATATCTAGCCCAGGAGATTTTGCTTCTGTTGAGGCCATTTCCAAATTGGTTAAGAATGCCACTGTTTGTGGACTTACAAGAGCCGTAAAAAAAGACATTGAGGTTGCTGCGCAAGCATTAAAACACGCTAAGCATCCAAGAATACATACTGGAATTGGAACTTCTGATTCGCATATCAAATACAAATTTAAAGCCAGTAGAGAAGAAATTATAGAACGGGCCGTAGCCGCTGTGGCCTACGCTAAAACCTTTGTAGAAGACGTAGAGTTTTATGCAGAAGATGCGGGTAGAACAGCTAATGACTACCTCGCTCAAATTTGCGAGGCCGTAATTAAAGCAGGAGCAACGGTATTAAACATTCCAGATACAACTGGGTATTGTCTGCCAGAAACCTACGGGGCTAAAATGAAATACTTAAAAGAAAATGTACGCGGTATAGACAAGGCCATTTTATCTTGTCATTGTCATAACGATTTAGGTCTTGCAACCGCCAACTCCATTGCCGGAGTAGTTAATGGAGCTAGACAAATAGAATGTACTATTAATGGTATAGGAGAGCGCGCCGGAAATACGTCTTTAGAAGAGGTAGTTATGATTCTTAGGCAGCATCCAGATCTTAATTTGGACACTGGCATTAATAGCAAACTCTTGTACGATACGAGCTTAATGGTTTCTCAAAAAATGGGAATGGTAGTACAACCCAATAAGGCAATTGTGGGTTCTAATGCTTTTGCACATAGTTCTGGAATACATCAAGATGGTGTTATAAAAAATAGAGAAACCTATGAGATTATTGATCCAGAAGATGTAGGCGTAAACGAATCTTCTATTGTACTCACTGCACGTAGCGGTAG
>CAZWVO010000255.1:0-1276 GCA_964637535.1 uncultured Flavobacteriaceae bacterium | reverse complement strand
TTACCAAGGTACAGCTAGACAGCGTCTACCTTGAGTTTTTAAAATTCGCAGACCGTAAAAAAGAAATAACGGATCATGATATTCATCGCATTGTAGAAGCAAGTAAGATTAACATTGAAAGTTTAGTCGGATGAATTTAAAAATAGCACTTTTAGGGGGAGACGGAGTTGGACCAGAAGTGCTAGCCCAGGCGGTAAAATGCCTTCAAGCGGTAGAAGAAACCTTTAATCATCATTTTACGTATAAAGAGGCTCCAATAGGCGCAGTTGCCATAGATAAAACAGGTAATCCGCTCCCCGAAACCACTGTAGATCTGTGTAAGTCATCTGATGCTATTTTATTTGGAGCCATAGGTGATCCTAAATATGATCATAATTTAGATGCTGAAATACGACCCGAACAAGGATTGTTTCAACTTAGAAAAGAGCTAGGACTTTTTTCCAATATACGACCTGTAAAGGTCTTCCCTACCCTAATTAACAAATCTCCCCTTCGTAAAGAAATTATTGAAGGAACGGACCTTACCATTTACCGCGAATTGGCCAGTGGCATATACTTTGGGGAAAAGGTCTTAAGTAAAAACGGGGCGGTTGCTTCTGATCTCTGTGAATATTCAGAAAAAGAAATTAGTAGAATTGCACATTTAGCTTTTAAAGCGGCTAAAGGAAGGCGTAAAAAACTAACCTTAGTAGACAAAGCCAACGTCTTAGCATCTTCACGATTGTGGAGAAGAGTGGTACGCAGAATTGGAGAGAGCTATCCCGAAGTGAATTTAAATTTTATGTTTATAGACAATGCTACCATGCAGCTCATTACCAATCCCAAACAATTTGATGTAATTCTTACAAGCAATCTTTTTGGAGATATCATATCCGATGAGGCAAGCGTAATTGGTGGTTCTATTGGCTTATTACCTTCTGCGTCCATTGGTGCAGATAATGCCTTATTTGAGCCTATTCACGGTGCACAACCTAAGGCAAAAGGAAAGGATATAGCCAATCCAATTGCAGCAATTTTATCTGCCGCAATGTTATTAGAACACTTTGGTTTAAAAGAAGAAACAAGAGCTGTTATTAAGGCAGTGAATAAGGCTATGAGGAAAAACGTAGTTACTCCAGACCTTGATGAAAAGAGTACATATGGAACAAACTATATAGGCGATTTTATTGCAGGAAATATTGTAGATGCGGACGATTGGATGCGCATTAACGATGAAAATATTGGGTTGGGTAAATCAACCATCATTTAGTTCATTTTTTAATAGTCACTTTTTTAG
>CAZWVO010000254.1:0-4134 GCA_964637535.1 uncultured Flavobacteriaceae bacterium | reverse complement strand
CTGCAGCCTTATATAGAGAATGCCATATGGCATGGATTGCGCTACAAAGAGGAAAAAGGCTTTTTAAATATTAAGCTGCAACAGCATAATAAGGAGACTCTAGAGATTGAAATTACAGACAATGGAATTGGCAGAAAACAGTCGGCTAAAATGAAAACAGTCAATCAAAAGAAACAAAAATCTAAGGGGATGGGTAACATTAAAAAAAGAGTGGATATTTTAAATGATATGTACAAGGATAAAGTAGATGTGACCATTTCAGATATGTACGATGACACTACCGGTACTAGGGTGCGTTTTACACTAAAAAAAGACTAATAAAAAGAGATTGGGTTAAATCTAAATTATAAGCGTTCAAATGAAAGCAATTATTGTAGAAGACGAAGCTAATGGTAGGGAAATACTACGAAATTACCTGTCTAAGTACTGTGAAGATATTACCTTAGTGGGAGAGGCGGCAACCATTAAGGAAGGCTTAGAGCTAATTCAAAAACACCAGCCAGATGTAGTATTTTTAGATGTGGAAATGCCCTTTGGGAATGCCTTTGATCTGTTAGATCAAGTTCCAGAACGTACTTTTGAAACGGTTTTTGTAACGGCATATAACCAATATGCAATGGACGCCTTAAACAATCATGCTGCGTATTATCTGATGAAACCTATTAATATAGACGAGTTGGTAAAGGCAGTAGCCTATGTGAAGGAAATTAGGCAAAAGGAAAATGCGCTAGAAGATAGGGTGTTAACCTCTACCTTAAAACGTGTAGATGGCAAAATTACACTCCCCCAACAAGATGGCTTTCAAGTGTTGAATGTAGCAGATATTGTTTTCTGCAAAGCAGATGATAATTATACTGAAATTCATCTCGAAAACAAGAAAATTCTGGTTAGTAAAACCCTTAAATACTTTGAAGATTCCCTATCCGATTTTCCTTTTGCCCGTATTCATAAATCGTACTTGGTCAATGTAAACGAAGTAGTAAAGTACCGAAAAGGAAAAGGCGGTAGTGTAATAGTTTCTAATGGGAAAGAATTGTTGGTCTCTGCCTCTAAGAAAAAGGATTTTCTATCTTATTTCGAATAACTAAAAACAAGCGAATAATAGCTGTAGTATGATAATTAAAACGGTAAGGGGGAAAACCCCAATTTTTGGAGCCAATTGTTTTATTGCTGAAAATGCCTGCGTACTTGGTGATGTAGTTATGGGCGATGAATGTAGCATTTGGTACAATGCGGTATTACGCGGAGATGTACACTTTATTAAAATTGGAAATAGGGTAAATGTGCAAGATGGAGCCGTAGTGCATTGCACCTATAAAAAATCACCGACTACTATTGGTGATAACGTGTCTATTGGACATAATGCCATTGTACACGGCTGTACCATAAAAGATAACGTACTCGTGGGAATGGGAAGCATAATCATGGACGATTGCGTTATAGAAAGTAATAGTATCATTGCGGCAGGGGCTGTGGTAACAAAAGGTACTCATGTTGCTTCTGGAACAGTTTATGCGGGAATGCCAGCAAAAAAAATAAAAGATATAAGTCCAGAATTAAGCGCTGGAGAAATAGATCGAATAGCAGCCAATTACTTAAAATACGCGAGCTGGTTTAAGGAATAATGAAATAGTTTTCTTTCTCTTTTTATATCAAATAATGCCTATTTTTGCCCCACCAAATTAATACTAAAAATAAAGAGATGAAAGCGTATATATTTCCTGGACAGGGGGCACAATTTGTAGGAATGGGTTTAGAGCTCTATGAGACTTATCCTTTGGCACAGGAACTTTTTGAACAAGCAAATGACATCCTAGATTTTTCTATTACAGATGTAATGTTTGAAGGTACTCCAGAGGAGTTGAAAGAAACAAAGGTTACGCAGCCTGCTATTTTTTTGCATTCTGTTATTCTTAGCAGGGTTATGGGAGAAGCGTTTAAGCCAGATATGGTTGCAGGGCACTCTTTAGGAGAATTTTCAGCTTTGGTAGCAAATGGTACCCTTACGTTTAAAGATGGTTTGGAATTGGTATCACAACGTGCACAGGCGATGCAGAAAGCATGCGAGTTACAAAGTAGTACTATGGCTGCAGTATTAGGTTTAGAAGATGCTTTGGTAACTCAAGTTTGTAATGATACTCCCGGCATTGTCGTTGCCGCCAACTATAATTGCCCAGGACAATTGGTTATTTCTGGTGAAGTAGCGGCTGTTGAAAAAGCATGTGTAAGCCTAAAAGAAGCGGGTGCCCGTCGCGCATTAATGCTACCCGTTGGCGGTGCTTTTCATTCTCCCTTAATGGAACCAGCAAAAGAAGAATTAGCAGCAGCAATTGAAAGTACGGTATTTAGCACCCCTGTATGTCCTATTTATCAAAATGTTACTACTACAGCCGTAAGTGACCAAGAAGAAGTTAAAAACAACCTAATTGCGCAACTCACTGCTCCAGTTAAATGGACACAAAGTGTACAGCATATGATAAAGGATGGAGCTACGCTATTTACAGAAGTGGGACCTGGTAAAGTATTGCAAGGACTTGTGAAAAAAATAGATCGAGAAGCGCAAACAGCGTCCGTTATCTTGTCAGAATAATAGCTATGCATGGCGCATTTGCTGGAGTAAAAATTACATTTAACCCTTATTTTTAGGGATATAGCCGTTTTTTTGGTAATATTGCGTCCCTTTTTTGAGCTAAACCAATGCTTAAGTTTTGAATTGCATATAGAATGATTCAAAATTCGTAAATGAAACTATATTGTATGCATCCATTATCACATAAAAATGGATTCCGCCCATTCCACAGAGGAATGTTGTTTGTGGTTCTGCTCTTCTTTGGTTTTAATCAGCTAAGTGCGCAATGTACTGCTGGTACAGAGCCTCCTGTTATTGATACTACTTTACCAACTAATTTTTGTGATGTAGCTAGTGTAAATCTAGATGACTTTGTCATAAGTGCCACCCCTGCTGGTGCTTCATTAGCATGGAGCCTTACTCCAAACCCAGGAACTCCAGATATTTTACCCTCTCCCATTGTAACAGCATCGAATACCTATTTTGGTTTTTATTTAGGGGTTAATGGTTTGGCACTTTGTAGAAGTCAGGTTGTAGCATTAACGCTTAATTTGGGTACTACTCCTATGGTTACTCAGACTGGCTCTGACGGTCCTATTTGCGATTCTGGCACAATTACCTTAACGGCTAATACTACTGCTGGTGCCACCTTAAGATGGTTTGCCAATGAGACTGGAGGGAATTCTATTGGAACTGGCCCAACGCTTACTACAGGAAACCTTACCCAAACCACAACATTCTATGTAGAAGCGGTGGAAGATAATTGTGTTTCTGATAGAACTCCTGTAGTTGCTCAGGTAAATGAATCTCCTTCTGCAGGAACTCCTAATAACAATAATGAAAGGTGCAATGTGGCTGCCAATGGACAAACTAATTTAGATTTGGATAATGCGATCAATGACGAAACTACCGGTGGAGACTGGGTACTTCTTACAGGCCCTGCTGGCAATACCGTTGTTCCAAATGGAAATAACGTGGTTAGTTTTAACAATGAACCAGAAGGGGCTTATGTATTTCAGTATACTACGAATACTGCCGAGGCACCTTGTGAGGAACAATCTGTAGAGGTCACAATTACCGTAACAGATTGTGCTGTAGAATGTAATGCAGGTACTGAAGCTCCAGAATTAAATGCTAATGTAGAAACCGTATTTTGCGATATTATAGATATTAGCCTTAATGCATATACAAATACTTCTGCGCCACAAGGAAGTACCTTAACTTGGAGCCCTAACCCAGACCCTTTAGAAGTAACGGCTCATCTTTCTGATACAGAGGTAGACAATCCCATCGCTGGAACCTACTTTGGATTCTTTTATGACGAAGACAACATGTGCGCTAGTGCTACGCTAGAAATTACTGTGGTAATTAATATGACCCCTAGTATTGAACGTGTAGAGGAAGCAGTTATCTGTGGACCAGATACAGCTACTATTATGGCTACGGCTAGTACAGGAAGTACCATAAATTGGTTCGAATCTGCAACAAGTGCAAATGCAATTGCTACTGGAGGTACATTTACAACGCCTACACTGTCAACAACAAGAGATTACTTTGTATCAGCC
>CAZWVO010000253.1:0-4143 GCA_964637535.1 uncultured Flavobacteriaceae bacterium | reverse complement strand
CCACAGGACATGAAATTTTAAAGGCTGTACATCCGCACCCAACCATGAGTGAGGCTGTAATGGAAGCTGTAGCCGATGCCTATGACGAAGTAATTCATTTATAATCCTGTTATAGGTTGTAGTACCGCTATGCATTTAGCCTAGCATACCTTTTAACTTTTATTACATGCTAACAAGTTTTAGAATTACCGCAATTTTGGAAGGCATTTCGTATCTAATGCTCTTTGCTGTTACCATGCCTTTAAAATACATGGCAGATCTTCCTAAACCTAATATCTATGTAGGCTACGCGCATGGCGGATTATTCATAGCTTATATTGTGCTAGCCCTTGCTATTTGCTGGTACAAAAAATGGGAATTTAAGCGGCTTTTTATTTTTGTATTGGCTTCTTTTTTGCCCTTTGCCACATTCTACGTTGATCAAAAATATTTGAAAGAATCCTAAGCCTAGTGCTAGTTACCATAGGATACGTCTACGTTACAAGCCTACAAAAAACTTTGAATGGCTAAGGCATAACTTTGTAAGCCAAAACCAAGGATTACCCCTTTTGCTCCAGACGATATGTACGATACATGCCTAAAATCTTCGCGTTTATGGGTATTGGAAATATGAACCTCTACTACAGGGGTGTTTATGGCTTTTACAGCATCTCCTATACCTACAGAGGTATGTGTATACGAAGCTGCATTAAGTACAATACCATCATATATAAAGCCAACTTCTTGTAACTTATCAATAAGCTCCCCTTCAATATTAGATTGATAAAATTCTAATTCAACTTCTTTAAAACGAGATTTTAAGGCCTCAAAATGCTGGTCAAATGTTGTTGTTCCATATACTTCAGGCTCTCTCTTTCCTAGAAGGTTAAGATTAGGGCCGTTGATGATCATAATTTTCATAGCTGTAAAAATAGGAAAATGGAGCGCATAAAAAAAGCAGAAGAAACCTTCTGCTTTTTTAACATTTTTCTTGTTCGTCTACTGAATTACGTATCTAACTCCAAGGCCAAAAGCCCCAATTTCATTATTAATATCTCCAAGGCCAATAAAAGGTCTCCAGTCAAAAGAAAAGGCTAATGGTACATCTGCTATTTTATACTCCAATCCGGCAGTAGGACGCAAGGCAAATTCTGTTCCAAATCCATTTCCAAAAAAGAGCGCAGACACCCCGCCACCAGCAAACCAAGATAAGCCTTCTGCGCCGTCAAAACTCCCATTATATGCAATTAAACCCGTAAGTCCTGTTACTCCCGACTCAAACATTAATTCTCCCTGTACGGTTACAACATCAGATAAGGCAAATTTCCCGCTGGGCCCTACAAAGGTAAAACCAGAACCAAAATCGAGGCCTAAACCAACGGCAATTTCATAATCCTGTGCTTTCACGTCATTGAAACCAAACAACGCTATCGCTGCACATAAACAAAGTAATTTTTTCATAAGTGTGGTGTTTTTTAAGTTCTATTAAAACAAAGGTATATTGTTTTCTTTAGATTGAAAACAATGGATAAAAAAAGTATCCCAAAAAAAATTAATTAAAGAAATACGTAAATCCAACTTGGATAGTACCTTCTTTAACATCTAACGCACTTCCGATAGGTCCAGAATATCTATCTGTCAATGCAAAAGCATATCGGGCTTGCACCATCATACTATCATTAATATCATAACCAGCTCCAAAGCCAAGATCTATTCCAGTAGAATTTAGGACATCGTCTAAATTGGTATTGGTTCCCAATACCCCATCAATATCTCTAATCACATTTTTTATCTCATTAAGGTTTGAAGAAAAACTCAATTGCGGTCCAGCCTGGATATTAAATTTATCAGACACATAATATTTAGCCATCACAGGCAAATAGATATAGGATAAATCTCCTGCATTTCCGTATGTTAATTCTGGTTGAATATGTAATTTTGAAGTGGCAGCAATATCTACTAATGCTCCAATATAAAACCCGGTGCCATTGGCGGCATCCAAATTAGCGATATTAAATAACCCTAAGGCAGAAAGGTTTACATTGGCATTTACATTTAACAATCCGCCGGTAACTCCAACTTTTACGCCCTGTGCACTTAAACTGTTAAAGCTAAATAAGGCAAAAGCGGCAATCAATACTAATTTTTTCATAATAATATAGTGTTTGGTATTTGTCTTCCAAATATAGAAAACTTTGATTTAACATTTTGCTACACCTTTATCCATAAATCATGCCAAAAAAAAAGGAGACTAGAAGCCTCCTTAATAATATCTATTTTAAAATAGCAATGCTTAAAACCGATAACCAACACCCACATGAAGTGTATTTAAACTTAGTCCCTCAATTCCTCTAGACACTTCAAAAGCATATCTAGCATCTACAAAAAGAGCGTCTGTAATATTATATCCCGCTCCAAAAGCAAGATCTAAACCAAATTCTCCTTCTGGAAGATCTTCTAATAAATAGTTTACCTGAGGACCCGCTTGGATACTTAGTGCATCAGTTGCCATATACTTGGCCATAACTGGAACATACAGCGAATTAAGTTCGGAAACCGCACTAAATAAAACCGAAGGCTCTACTTGGAAGGTATCACTTACTTCAAAATTATACCCTACTCCTACCAAGAATCCAATCTCAGAGTCAGAAGCACTTCCAAAATCTCCTAAATCTACTTTAACACTTACATTAGATAAACCTGCTTTTGCAAAAAAACCTTCTTGAGCGTTAACCCCATAACCAGTTAAAATTAATGCAGCAATTACTAATACTTTTTTCATAATGTTTAAATCTTTGTTTGTTTAGTTTGCAGACAAACATAGATGGAGTACGCAAACTGGGATAATTAAAGTTGTAAAAAGCCAATTAAGTGTGGTAAAAAGCCGTTTTTGTGTTATATATATAAAATAATCTATTGTATAATAAGGTGGTTTCATAAGTTAAATCATGCATAATAAATTGATTTTCAAATATTTAAATAAAATTAGCCGTATAAACTACTAGTGTATTCTCGCTTCACTCAAAAAAATTGTACGAAGAATAGGTGTAAAATTGATCTAAAAATGTAAGATGCTATATTTTAACCCTACAACGCTTTTATTTTTAAAAGAATCTATATTTTTAGTTCATGAACTGGAAACAGGCGGTAACGGATTATCAGCATTATCTTAGCATAGAACGTGGGTTATCTAAAAACTCCATTACCAATTATGCTAGAGACCTTAAAAAACTAGTGGTCTTCTTAGAAGCGCATAAAATTGTAGAAAGTCCCATACATATTACAAAAGACACCGTACAGCAATTTGTATATGAACTGGCAAAAACAGTAAATCCAAGGTCGCAAGCCAGAAGTATCTCTGGTTTAAAAAGTTTCTTTACCTATTTGGTTTTTGAAGATTATCGGAAAGACAATCCCATGGATTTAATTGCCTCGCCAAAAATAGGACGTAAACTACCCGATACGCTTTCTGCAACAGAAATTGACGCCTTGGTAGCCGCCATAGACCTCTCGCAACCCCAAGGCGAACGAAACAGAGCAATTTTGGAAACGCTATACGGTTGCGGTTTGCGCGTATCTGAATTGGTACAGTTAAAATGTTCGGATCTGTATTTCGATGAAGATTTTATTAAAGTTACTGGTAAGGGAAATAAGCAGCGTTTTGTACCCATAAGTGGTGTTAATAAAAAATATATTGCACTGTATATGAATACCGTAAGAATACATCTTAGTATTCAACAAGGCTATGAAGATATTGTATTTCTTAACCGAAGAGGTAAGCAGCTTAGCAGGGCTATGATCTTTACAATTATTCGAGATTTGGCAACTAAAATTGGCTTAAAAAAAACCATTAGTCCACATACTTTAAGGCACTCTTTTGCCACTCATTTATTAGAGGGTGGAGCAGACCTACGTGCCATACAACAAATGCTGGGGCATGAAAGCATTACTACCACCGAAGTATATATGCATGTAGATCGAACGCATTTAGCTAAGGTGATCAATGCTTATCACCCTAGAAAAAATTCCAATAAAGAGCAGAAAATATAAAAATTGCCCTTCTATTTCTTAAGTCTTGATAACGAAAACGTTATAGTTCTTTTTATATCCAAAATTGATGCTATAAATACGATTTTATCATTTGACTACTTCGCACAATTAGAT
>CAZWVO010000252.1:0-4144 GCA_964637535.1 uncultured Flavobacteriaceae bacterium | reverse complement strand
CTTGAAATATAATTTTTAAATGGTTAATGATTTCGAGACATTTGCCGATAAACATGGTTACATCAGTCGTGGCAAAGAAAAGCGATTCTAGCGCTTTGCCACTCTTTTCCTTCTGAAAAGGGAGTGTTTTTTCGAGGTCAATGTATATCCAGTTGTATTGGTGTATCGCATTCGTGATGTTAAGCGCGGTGTTTTCTTTTTCTACCGTTAAGAGCTGCTGAATGTAGGAGTGAGAAAGGAAGTTGAGCACCTTAATGTAGTACCATCCACGATTAGTTTTATGAAGGTGTAACTCAAAAAGTTGGGAAAACAAACTGGCCACTGGAGCTTTATAGAGCGGGTACCCCATGGTAATATTAACACCCTCAATTTCTGAAGGAATTGCGTTAATAATAGGGTTTAGTATGGTTTCGTCTCCTAATACCACGGCGGTACGTTGCAGCGCAGCCGGCTTTTCCTTATGTATGGTTGCTAGTAAGTATCCTACATATTTAGCCTGAGAAACGTTTTTAGGAACACCGATTACGTCAATCTCCTTTGCTGTGTTAAAGGTTTCTTTAACTCCTTTTAAAGCGTTTTGTTGCAGGTATTTCCATTCCTTTTGATGTTTGCGTATAAAGTATCCGGCATCGTGCATGGGGTCTTGAATAAAATACGGATCAATATCCCAATAGATGTCTGCATGTTGTTGCGCTAAAATTTCTTGTATTATATGAGTTTCGGCAGTGTTTAGCGCGTTAAACCCTATAAATACGTATTTTTTATTTGAATTAACTTGTAAATAGGCACTGAGGTTGTTAAAGGCTTCTCGGTATACTAGACCTTGATGCCCAAGTTGTTGTTCTAGCAATGCGGCGTTAAAATGCT
The DNA here is from genome assembly GCA_964637535.1 of uncultured Flavobacteriaceae bacterium. Classification (GTDB taxonomy): domain Bacteria; phylum Bacteroidota; class Bacteroidia; order Flavobacteriales; family Flavobacteriaceae; genus CANMSI01. The sequence continues at coordinate 3,277 of CAZWVO010000252.1, read as the reverse complement.
GATAAAGGGGCTCCAAATTATTCCAAAACTTAAGGTGGTCCTCCATAAGTTGCGTTTTTATCGCCTCTGCAGACCAGTGTAACAACTCCTGAATATCGCTTAATGAAGAAAAAATGGCTTTTGGATCTACCAAGTATCGGTCTACTTCATTAAAATCTTGTAACACTACTTGGCCCCATTTAGAGAAGCTGTAGAAACTGTCTTTTTCACCTCCTGTTACGGCAAGGTAGGCTTGGTATAAAATAAAGAGTTGCTGGGTATTTGTAGCATAAGTTAGACCAGAGAGCTGTTCTACAAAGGTTTCAATACTATAAATTTCTGGGGCAAAGATGGTACTGCCATAGGTTTTGGCTAAGGTATTCCGCAAAAAAGTTCCTGCTCGTTTACTGGGAAGTATAAAAGCAAAATCTTCTAAGGTGTCATTATTTTGACGAATTTCAGTAATTACTTCCTCTAGAAAACTTTGCATAGGGTAAAAATAAAAAAAGCCCTGACAATAGTGTCAGGGCTTTCTATATAATTTGGTAGGGTTATTTCAACTTACTTCACTAAGTTGATCTCTACTCTTCTGTTTTGCTTTCTACCAGCTCTGGTATTGTTTGTAGCAATTGGCTTATCTTCTCCATAACCTATAGCAGATAAACGATCAGCTCCAACTCCTTTTTCTATTAAGAAGTCTCTTACTGCGTTTGCTCTAGATTCAGAAAGCTTTTGGTTAGTGCTAGCACCACCTACACTATCTGTATGCCCTTCTACAGTAAATCTTGCAGTTGGGTAGTCTTGAAGAATTGTTATGATATCTACCATTACTGAAGTAGACTCAGCTTTGATTGAAGACTTACCAGTATCGAACAAGATTGTTCTTGCGTAGTCATTCAATTGTTGCTGAACTTCCTCAGTTACTTCAGGACAACCGTTGTTAGCAACAGTACCAGCAACATCTGGACAAGCATCATCTTTATCTAAAACACTATCACCATCTTTGTCAGCCCAAGGACATCCTCCGTTTTCAGCAGGACCAGCTTCAGCAGGACACTTATCGTCTTTATCAGCAACACCGTCACCATCACCATCAGGACAACCTGCTAACTCAGCAAGACCAGCCTCAGATGGACAAGCATCATCTTTATCAGCGATACCATCTCCGTCACTATCAGGACAACCGTTCATTTCTTTAGAACCAGCTTCGTTAGGACAGCTATCTTTGCTATCTTCAATACCATCACCGTCAGCATCAGGACAACCATTAAAGGCTTCTAATCCTGCTACTTCTGGACAAGCATCGTCTTTATCATATATACCATCTCCGTCAGTATCTGTTCCTCCAAATCTGATTTTGATACCAGCAAGATGTTGGAAATGCTTAACACCAAAATCTTCAAAAGCATGTTTGTAAGAAGTTTGAATATGAGCACCAACATTTTCAGTAAACCAATAGTTAACACCAATACCACCATTAACAGTACCAGCACCTATTTCATCAACCCAAGTATATCCACCACCTATTTCTACGAAAGGATCTACCTTGGTATTCTTTAAAATGTTGTACTTGATAGTACCATCAATAGCATAATGAGAAAGGTCATCTGCACGTACATCCCCTAATTTGTCAATTCTGTTTAGAGAACCTCTTATACCGGCAGAAAAACCATCACCGATATACCTAGATACAGATACATAAGAAATTGATGGTAAAATGTTCCAGTGATCATTTGCGTTAAAATACTCGCTAAACAAGGTGCCCGTAGGGAACGGAGCATCCGAGTCATTGGTAGGATAAACATCGATAGCGTTTATACCAAAACCAACCGCCCATGGATTGTTTTCGTCTTGCGCTTGAATGTTGTTAACCCCCAATAACACTAGGACAACAACCATTAATTTACTAAGCTGTTTCATATTATAATTTTTAAGTTTAAGTGTTTATTAGCTGCAAATGTAAGTTGTTAAAAACTATTAACAAAAATAATTTATTGTTTTTTTAACGCTTTATATAGAAAAAACATTAGGTTTATACGATTTTCAAGACCCTGCCGACTTCGGTAAAAGCAGCTATAGCTTGGTCTAGATGTTCTACATTATGCGCTGCAGAGATTTGTACTCTAATTCTTGCTTTTTCTTTAGGAACAACTGGAAAAAAGAAGCCAATGACGTAAATTCCCTTTTCTAGTAGCAGGTCTGCCATCTGTTGAGACAACTTTGCATCGTACAGCATAACGGGTACAATTGCAGAATCGCCATCTATGATATCAAAACCAGACGCATGCATCCCTTTTTTAAAATACTCGGTGTTAAATTCCAGTTTATCTTTTAAGCTGGTATCGTTAGCAAGCATATCAAAAACCTTAATGGAGGCACCCACTATAGCCGGTGCTAATGAATTTGAAAAAAGATAAGGCCTAGACCGTTGGCGTAACAATTCTATAATTTCTTTTTTCCCTGTGGTATATCCGCCCATGGCACCGCCTAACGCCTTTCCAAGTGTTCCGGTAATGATATCTATTCTATCTAGCACTCCTTTTTTTTCCAGCGTTCCCTTACCGGTTTCACCAATAAAACCCGCAGCATGGCATTCGTCTATCATTACCATAGCATCATAGGTATCTGCTAAATCACAGATATGATCTAAAGGAGCCAGAATTCCGTCCATGGAAAAAACACCGTCGGTTACAATAATTTTAAAGCGTGCTCCGTCTGCATTAGCTTGTTGTAACTGTTTTTCTAAGTCAGACATGTCATTATTGGCATACCGGTACCGCTTAGCTTTACACAAACGTACGCCATCAATAATAGAGGCATGGTTAAGCGAATCGGAGATAATGGCATCTTCAGCATTAAGTAAGGGTTCAAAAACACCTCCATTGGCATCAAATGCGGCTGCGTATAAGATGGTGTCTTCTGTGCCGTAAAAGGAGGCAATCTTTGCCTCTAGTTTCTTATGGATATCCTGAGTGCCGCAAATAAACCGAACAGAAGACATTCCAAATCCATGGGAGTCTAAGGTGTCTTTGGCTGCCTTAATTACTTCTGGATGAGAAGAGAGCCCCAAGTAATTATTAGCACAGAAGTTAATGACTTCTTGGCCGGTAGCGATTTTAATAACAGCTCCTTGGGGAGAGGTAATGACACGCTCTTTTTTAAAGAGCCCAGCTTCTTTAATGGCTTTAAGTTCTTCCTGTAAATGTTGTTGAATTTTTCCGTACATGTAGTATTTTTTAAATAAATGCTGTAGTAACCTGTTCGTTAATATATACCAGAATCTTATGCGCTATGGTAT
>CAZWVO010000251.1:0-4158 GCA_964637535.1 uncultured Flavobacteriaceae bacterium | reverse complement strand
AATGTAGCCATAGTAATGTTTTCTACGCTCTTAGGAATTCTTCTCTTTAAAGAAAAATTAAGTTTGAAAAATTGGGGAGGGATCGTGTTAGCTATCATTAGTATATTGTTGGTAGCCTTACTGTAACAAAACAGTTAACACCAACTATTCCCGTTCAAAGAACGGTGGCTTTAATTAAATCAAAAACCGTAGTTTTATGATAAACCATTACAGAAAAACTACCAAATATTGTTTTAGCTCGTGAACTCTAATGCCCCTTCAGATTCGTATAAAACCCTTGAGATACCTTCTCCGGAAATACTTTATAAGGAGCGCAAAAGTAAATTTTATGGCTATGCCTTTCCAATAAGTACTATAGAAGAGGTAAAACCTATTTTAAGTTTGTTGCGAAAAAAGCATCGCACTGCAAATCATTTATGTTATGCTTGGCAATTGGGAGTAGAACGCAAAAAATACCGTACCAATGATGATGGAGAACCTAACAATACTGCTGGTATGCCCATTTATGGGCAGTTACAATCCTTTAAGCTTACCAATGTACTTGTTGTTGTAGTACGGATTTTTGGAGGCACTAAGTTGGGCGTTGGCGGATTAATACATGCCTACAGAACCGCAGCCGAAATGGCCCTTAACAACGCATTGATTGTAGAAAAAACCATACAACAGCAGCTTCAACTCACCTTAGACTATGCTAACTTAAATAAAGTAATGAAGCTCATTAAAAATGAAGGCATCCAAATTCTTCATCAAGATCTCAATACCCATTGCACACTTATCTTGAGTATTCGGAAAAAAAAGATGGAAATAATCTATTCCAAGTTGCTAAAAATGCAGGAAATAGAAGTGGAAAAACTTTGACTATTTTTTAAAGTTTTTCTAGAATATAATTAGGGCAACGCATTGGTTTATTGGACTTCATATTAATGAAAGCTAAAACTGTATTTGCAGTTGCCAAAAGCGCTCCGGATTGATTATAAATTTCATAGTCAAATACGATCTTTACTTCAGGTTTTTTTTTCAAAATAGTTTTCACCGTTAGAAGATCATCGTAGACCGCAGATTTCTTAAAATGGAGCTGTATAGAAATTACAGGCAACATAATTCCATTTTTCTCCATACTCTTGTAGGAAACTCCCAGAGCCCTTAACCATTCTACCCTTCCCATTTCTAGGTACTGTGCATAATTACCATGATATACCACTCCCATCTGATCCGTTTCACTATAGCGAACACGAAAAGAAATTTCACTAAAATTCATTGTTTCTTGACTAAAAATGATATATTTAAAAGCTACATTTTTTGAGAACGGTAACATGGCGAAAAAAAACAAAAAATTCAAGTGCTTTTCATTTTTTTTTTAGCTTTTTTGTTCACATATTTGTTTCACTCTAGACCACTGGTGTAATACCTCAGAGAACCATAGACCAAAAAGCTTTATACTAACCAACAAAATTGTAAACTTTAATATGAATGTTACTGCAACTTCCGTATGGAACAACTGTTTGGCTTTTATCCAAGATAATATCCAACCGCAGGCATTCAAAACATGGTTTGAACCAATTAAGCCGGTAAAGCTTTCTGATAAGGCGTTAAGCATTCAAGTTCCTAGCAAGTTTTTTTATGAGTGGTTAGAAGAGCATTATGTAAAATTGCTAAAGGTAGCGCTTACCAAAGAATTAGGAGACCATGCCAAGTTGGTATACATTATAAAAATGGAAAACACCTATGGTAATAGAGAACCTTTTACCGAAAAGATACCTAGTGCCAATAGAACTAATGTAGGACCGCAAGAGTTAGATGTTCCTATAAAGTCTAAGAATCCTGAATTAAAAAATCCGTTCGTAATTCCGGGCATTCGAAATATAAAAATAGAATCTCAGCTTAATCCTAACTATAGTTTTGATAATTTTCTTGAAGGTGATTCTAACCGTTTAGCACGATCGGCAGGTATGGCTGTGGCCAACAAACCTGGAGGGACATCGTTTAATCCTCTTTTGATTTTTGGAGGTGTCGGTTTAGGGAAAACGCATTTAGCACACGCCATTGGTGTTGAAATAAAGGACAAATACCCAGAACGCACCGTACTTTACATTTCTGCGGAAAAGTTTACGCAACAATATATAGAATCTGTAAAGAAGAATACACGCAACGATTTTATCCATTTCTATCAGCTTATAGACGTACTTATTATAGATGATGTACAATTCTTGTCTGGTAAATCTGGAACCCAAGATGTGTTCTTCCATATTTTTAATCATTTGCATCAGAATGGAAAACAGGTAATCCTTACCTCTGATAAAGCTCCTGTAGACATGCAGGATATTGAGCAACGCTTGTTATCTCGTTTTAAGTGGGGCTTATCTGCAGAGTTGCAAAACCCAGATTACGAAACCAGAATTTCTATTCTTAAGAACAAGCTCTATAGAGATGGTGTAGAAATGCCTGAAGATATTATTGAGTATGTTGCCAAGCACATTAAAACCAATATTCGGGAGTTAGAAGGAGCAATTATTTCGCTTATAGCACAATCTTCCTTCAATAAAAAGGAAGTAACGTTAGAACTTGCACAGCAGGTAGTAGAAAAGTTTGTAAAGAACACCAAACGTGAAGTATCTATAGATTACATACAAAAAGTAGTATCAGATTACTTTGAAATGGATGTAGCCACCTTACAATCTAAGACCAGAAAAAGACATATTGTACAAGCAAGACAGTTAGCCATGTTCTTTGCTAAGAAATTTACTAAAGCTTCTTTGGCAAGTATTGGATCACAGATTGGAAAGAGGGATCATGCTACAGTACTGCATGCCTGTAAAACGGTAGATAATTTGGCAGAAACCGATAAGCAGTTTAGAAAATATATTGAAGATCTTACCAAGAAATTTTCCTAAATACTAATATCATGCCTTTTAAAGTGCTTATGGTGTGCCTTGGTAATATTTGCAGGTCGCCCTTGGCAGAAGGAATACTTGCGTATAAGGTAGATCCTAAAAAAATCATTGTAGATTCGGCAGGAACAGCTGGTTATCATATAGGAAACCCTCCAGATCCAAGATCTATTGCAGTTGCTCGCAACTATGGAATTGATATTAGTCAACAGCGCTGCCGTAAATTTACAAGAGAAGATTTTGCCGCTTTTGATCGTATTTATGCTATGGATCGCAGTAATTATTCCAATATAATACGTCTTGCTAATACCGAAGAAGAAAAAAATAAAGTAAGCCTGTTGCTAGAGGCAAGCGCTACCGGGGAACTAGAGGTGCCAGATCCATATTATGATGCCGATGATGGATTTGAAATGGTGTACCATATGATTAATGAGGCGTGTACTCTAATTGCAAAGGAATTACAGTAGTACTAAGAACCGACATGAAATCTGAACAAAAAATCCTTGGAAAACTTTATTTAATCCCAACCACACTGGGAGAAACCGAGCCGTTAGAAGTGCTTCCTATTGCTATAAAAAGAGTTATAGAAGACGTCAACCATTACATTGTTGAAAACGAAAAATCTGCAAGGAGGTTTATAAAAAAAATAAGTTCGGGAAAATCCCAATCAAAATTACATATTGAGGTCCTTAATAAATTTACAGAACCAGAAGAAATTCCCTCCTTTTTATTACCCTGTTTGGAAGGGAAAAATGTTGGGGTATTATCCGAAGCGGGCTGTCCTGCCATTGCTGACCCAGGAGCAGAAGTCGTAAAATACGCGCACGAAAAAGGAATTAGTGTAGTACCCTTGGTTGGTCCTTCTTCTATTATTTTAGCGCTAATGGCTAGTGGACTTAATGGGCAAAATTTTGCTTTTAACGGGTATTTACCTATTGATACAGCAGAACGAAAAACCGCTATTAAGCAATTAGAGAAACGATCCAAAGAAATGGAACAAGCACAAATATTTATAGAAACACCCTATAGAAATAATAAATTAAAGGAGGAGCTTCAGCGCAACTTAGGTAAAAACACTAAACTTTGTATTGCCTGTGATATCACACTCCCTACAGAATTTATTGTCACAAAAACAGCCTCGGAGTGGAAGAACACCGCTGTAGAACTGCATAAAAGACCAACAATATTTATCATCCAATCATACAAAACCCCTATATCCCGATAAAAATCGGAACTAGGGGAAATGTCATCTTCATATAATAGTGTATGC
>CAZWVO010000250.1:0-4162 GCA_964637535.1 uncultured Flavobacteriaceae bacterium | reverse complement strand
GTATAAAACTTTATTTTTTCTGTTTCGTTATGAAATATAATAACAACCGCATATCTTTGTGCCCATCTCAAAGGGGTGCTAATTTCTTAATACCATTAAGAATAGGCTGAGATTATACCCAATGAACCTGGGCGGGTAATGCTGCCAAGGGACAGCTTCAAAATAAAAGGCTAAGTTGACTGTTGTTTTGAATAGTGAGACGGCGTGCAAACTTTTCTAGACCATATCTAGAGAAGTAGTTTTTAGTTGCATTGCTTTCTTTGGGTAAGAACGTATCGGTTCTAAATATAACAACAAACAAAAAGAATAATTACCCCTTTTATTCGGCACTAAAAAAGCACGAATGAAAATTGTATTCACAACCCTAGTAGCATGTCTGGTTTCACTAAACCTCCTGGCGCAACAACAAAAATTAGATTCTTTAGAAGGAAAGAAAATTGTATTAGATGAGGTTTTTGTCTCTGCAATACGCGTTACCAACGACATTCCAGTAACTTTTTCCAACTTAACCAAAGAGCAACTGAAACCCAGAAACCTGGGGCAAGACATCCCTATCTTAATTAATTTTTTACCCTCTGTGGTAACTACTTCAGATGCGGGTGCTGGTATTGGATATACCGGAATACGAGTACGAGGAAGCGATGCCACCCGGGTAAATGTTACCATCAATGGTATTCCGTATAACGATGCAGAATCTCAAGGGACCTTTTGGGTGAATATGCCCGATTTTGCCTCTTCCACAGAAAGTTTACAATTGCAAAGAGGGGTGGGTACATCTACCAACGGCGCTGGGGCGTTTGGGGCAAGTCTTAATATACTAACAGATGCCGTATCTGACGAAGCCTACGCACAAATTTCCTCCTCTATAGGAAGCTTTAATACCCTTAGAAATAATATAAAATTTAGTACAGGCTTGTTAAATGAACATGTCGAATTTTCTGGGCGTTTGTCGCGGATTACCTCAGATGGGTATGTAGATAGAGCCTCTTCGGAATTGGACGCCTATTTTTTACAAGGGGCGTATGTAGATGATAATACCTTAATAAAAGCCTTGCTTTTTGGAGGGCATGAAATTACCTATCAGTCTTGGTTTGGTATTGATGCCGCTACCCTAGAAACCGACCGTACCTTTAACCCTGCCGGACAATACACAGATGAAAATGGAAATACCGTATTTTACGAAAATGAAGTAGACAACTATAAGCAAGATCATTTTCAATTGTTATGGAATGAAAAATGGTCCGGGCTATGGAATACCAATTTTGCACTTCATTATACCCGAGGAAGAGGATTTTTTGAGCAGTTCCGAGAAGATGACGACTTTGCTACCTACGGATTTGAACCCTTAACCGTAAATGGTGTTTTGGTAAATACAACAGATTTAATCCGAAGAAGATGGCTCGATAATGATTTTTATGGCACCACCTTTTCCGCAGATTACAAAAGTGCCGACCTCGATTTTATTGCGGGAGGAGCATGGAATACCTATAGAGGAGATCATTTTGGAGAGGTAATATGGGCTCGTTTTGCCAGCAATAGTAATATCCGAGATCGCTATACCGAAGACAACTCTACAAAAAATGATTTTAATGTTTTTGCCAAAGCAAATTATAAGTTAAATACACATTGGAGCTTTTATGGCGATTTGCAATACAGAACGGTGACCTATACCGCTAATGGAGAAGATACTGGTTTGGTAGACGAAACCTATAATTTTTTTAACCCTAAGGCGGGTATTACGTACGATTTAAACCCTAACAATAACTTCTATTTATCCTATGCTAGGGCCAATAGAGAACCCAATAGGAATGATTTTGAAAATGGAAGTCCAAGACCCGAACAGTTAGACGATTTTGAACTGGGTTGGCGCTATGTGTCTCCTAAAGTACAGTTGAGTACCAATTTGTACTATATGAAGTACAAAGATCAGTTAGTTCTCACCGGAGAACTAAACGATGTTGGGGCTCCTTTAAGGGCTAATGTAGGCGATAGCTATCGTTTGGGGATAGAGATTGATGCAAATATTGCCTTAGGCGCTAAATTTGCTATTCAGCCAAACATTGCCCTAAGTACCAATAAAAATCGAGATTTTGTATTCCAGAGAGATGGAGTACTCCAAAATTTAGGGAATACCAATATTTCCTATTCCCCTAACATTATTGCAGGGAATATGTTTAGTTACTTACCCAATGAAAACCTACAAATTTCGTTGTTGAGTAAATTTGTGGGGAAGCAGTATTTTGGTAATATAGATTCCGAAGCTTCAGTATTGGACTCGTATTCGCAAACCGACTTAAATGTTCAGTATATCATTGAAACCAACTCCTTTATCAAAAGCATTACATTATCCGGATTGGTAAACAACATTTTTGATGCCGAATTGGTAACAAATGGCTTTTTCTTTACGTTTGATGACGATTTTTCAAATCCTGGAACCGTTACTACCATAGAGGGTACTGGTTTTTACCCTCAGGCGGGGATTAACTTCTTATTGGGAGCTACGTTGAATTTTTAAATAATACGCCCATTTTGAATAGGTTATTTTTAACGAATAACTAAAAATGGGCGCATTATTTTACTTGTAAGCAGCGTTTTTTTTCCTTAGCTTGGATGTTTCTTAAGAAAACCAATATGTTACCACTACCGTTACAAGTTCAAGAACAAGATTCATTAGAAATACAAGAACATATAGATTATTTATATGAATGGGGAGGTGTTGTTGTATTTGCAGTAATGGGAGTGTTTTATTTTTTACCTTCAATTATTGCATTGTTTAGAGGTAAGAAAAATGTTATTGCCATTATGGCCCTTAATTTTTTTCTAGGATGTACTGTGGTAGGGTGGGTAGTTTCCTTAGTTTGGAGTTTGTCTGCCGATGCAAAACCCCATACTGTAGTGGTTAATCAGAATAGTCCTAAACCGGAGGGTGATCATCTGGAGCGTATTGCCAAACTCAAAAAATTGTTTGATGACGGAGCTATTTCTGAACAAGAATTTATTATCGAAAAAAACAAATTACTGAAAAAGTAAGATGCCTAAAATTTATCTAGAAACTCAAATTAGCGCCCCTGTAGCACGTGTATTTGATTTGTCTAGAAGTATAGATCTTCACAAAATTTCTACCCATAAAACAAAAGAAGAAGCTATTGCGGGAAAAACAAGTGGTTTAATTTCACTTGGCGAAACAGTTACGTGGAAAGCAAAACATTTTGGTGTGATGCAAAAATTAACCTCAAAAATCACGGCTTGTAACGCGCCTCATTATTTTGAAGACATCCAAATTAAAGGAGCTTTTAAAGATTTTAAACACGAACATCATTTTAAAACAACTCCCAAAGGCACATTGCTTGTAGATGTTTTCGGATACACCGCTCCACTGGGGTTTTTAGGAAAAATAGCAGATATTTTGTTTTTAGAACGGTATATGACCAACTTTTTGATCGAACGGAAATGGTGTTTTAAAAAGATATGCGGAATCAGAATTATGGAAAGAAGTGCTACGCTAAGCGATTCTAACTTATTTCATTAAAACGGACTATTTTTTAGTTAGAAATGGTAATAATATTGCCATTTCTCACGCCACGATATTCTAACATATCGAAAAATAATCCTTCTTCGGGGCGGTCTAAAAACTGTCCGGTAAACAAGCTGTACTCATAGCCTTCACAAGAACATATAGCAATTTGGCCATTAAGATCCATGGTAGAGCAATCATTAGGAGCATGGTTAGGGCAGCTCGCCTCAAACACACGGTATTGATCTATGCTACTTTGAACCACAAAAACTCCTCTAGTGCCAACACCAATAATATCTACATAGACGGGATTACCAATATTTAAAAGCGGATTAAACAAAGGCAAGTTTAGGTTTAAATCTGCCCTAAAACCCAAATCTTGAAGAAAAGGATTTCGTTCTCCTCTATCATTATCACAGGATAGTAAAACCAGCAGTAAAAAAAGGCTTAGAATACGTTGCATACAGGGGTTTTATTTAAGATAACTTCAACAAAAATGAACAAAAATTATGTATATTTGTCTTAAATCCTCTATAAAAAAGAGGATTTTCCTATTTATTAAAATGATGAGGTTATGAGTAATATATCTTATTATACTGCCGAAGGGTTAAAAAACCTAAGAGAGGAGTTAAATCAGCTTAAGGATGT
>CAZWVO010000249.1:0-4165 GCA_964637535.1 uncultured Flavobacteriaceae bacterium | reverse complement strand
TTGTAATGGTCCCATTGGGTGTGCCATTCCGAGTTTCATTACAGTATCAATCTCTATTACTCCGGCAACCCCATTATAAAGGGTTTCAATAGCTTCATTAATCATAGGCATTAAAATTCTGTTTGCTACAAACCCAGGATAATCGTTTACTTCAGTTGGCGTCTTTCCTAGCGCTTTGGAAAGTTCCATAATGTTCTGCGTAACGGTGTCGGAAGTGCTATAACCTCTTATAATTTCCACCAATTTCATAATAGGAACCGGATTCATAAAATGCATTCCGATGACCTTATCAGGTCGTTTCGTAACCGATGCAATTTGCGTAATAGAAATAGAAGAAGTATTTGTAGCTAATATGACCTCAGGTGCACATAGCGCATCGAGTTGCTTGAAAATATCCAATTTTAAATCTGTTCGTTCGGTAGCCGCCTCTACCACTAAATCTACGTTTTGCACCCCTGATTTAAGCGAAGTATGCAGACGAATACGTTCTAGCGTGTCTTTTTTCGCTGTTTCGTCAATACGTTCCTTAGCCACCATTCTGTCTAAGTTTTTTGTAATGGTAGCGATGCCTTTATCCAGTGAGGCTTGAGAAATGTCTATAAGTTGAACATCGTACCCATTTTGCGCAAAAACGTGGGCTATACCATTACCCATTGTTCCTGCTCCAATAACTGCTATATTTTTCATTTCTATACTCTTATTTTATTATTCTAATTCAAACGATGCAATAATTTGTAATGCTACTTCTAATGCTTGGGCTCCTTGCTCTAGACTTACTATAGGGGTAGTGTTCTGTTTTATAGCCGCTGCAAAGGTTTCTAACTCGTCAAGAATAGCGTTGTTTTCTTGGATGTTCGGGTTTTCAAAATAGATCTGTTTTTTATCACCTTCCGCATTTTGTAAAATCATATCAAAATCTCCTGCTTTTTCTGGAGCATCTTTCATTTTAACAACTTCCACCTTTTTCTCTAGAAAATCTACGGAAATATATGCATCGCGTTGGAAAAAGCGCGACTTACGCATATTCTTTAATGATATTCTACTCGCAGTTAAGTTAGCCACACAACCATTTTCAAACTCAATACGGGCATTAGCGATATCTGGAGATTTACTAATTACAGCAACTCCGCTAGCATTTATTTTTTTGACCTTAGATTGGACTACGCTAAGAATAGCGTCAATATCATGAATCATTAAATCTAGGACCACAGGAACATCTGTGCCTCTAGGATTAAACTCGGCCAGTCTATGGGTTTCAATAAACATTGGATTCTTAATATTCTTTTTTACAGCTGCAAACGCTGGGTTAAAGCGTTCTACATGTCCTACTTGCCCCTTTACCTTATGTTCTTTTTCTAATGCAATAAGCCCTTTTGCCTCTTCTAGCGTATTGGTGATTGGTTTTTCTATAAAAACATGCTTACCCTTAGTCATGGCTTTCTTCGCACAATCGTAATGAGAGAGCGTAGGAGTAACAATATCTACTACATCTACAGCTGCTATTAGCGTATTCATATTATCAAAATACGTATAGCCAAATTCTTCTGCTACTTTCTTTCCAGTAATAGCATCCGGATCGTAAAAGCCTATAAGCGAGTAGTGTTCCGATGCATTAAGCAATCTTAAGTGTATTTTTCCGAGATGACCAGCGCCAAGTACGCCAACTTTAAGCATGTAGTTTGTTTTTTCAAAAATAAGCAGATTAATTTTATCGTTGCCCTTAGCGTTTAATTTTTCCTTGTGTTTTATGTACCTTCGTGCTCTAAACCAAACCCGTGAGAGATACCTTAAAGCATAAAGGAAAACGCAATCAGTTAGCCCAGGTTGTGGCCTCTAAAGGAATTGCGAATACGGCTGTTTTAGATGCTATTCGGAACATACCTCGTCATTTATTTTTAGATAGTAGCTTTGAGGATCATGCGTACCAAGACAAAGCGTTCCCTATTGGAGCGGAACAAACTATATCCCAGCCGTATACAGTAGCTTTTCAGACTGCTTTACTTGAAATTACTGCTGGAGATAAAATCTTGGAAATAGGCACTGGAAGTGGCTATCAAACTGCTGTGTTATTGCACTTGAAAGCTAAAGTATATACTATAGAACGGCAGTTAGTACTCTTTAAAAAAACCAATATTTTTCTTAAAAAGATGGGATATCGGCCAAAAAAAACGGTTTTTGGCGATGGCTATAAAGGACTTCCAGATGAAGCTCCTTTTGATGGGATTATTGTTACCGCAGGAGCCCCAGAAGTGCCAAAAGTATTGTTGTCTCAATTAAAAGTAGGGGGTAAGTTAGTTATTCCGGTAGGCATTGAAGACCAGATAATGACGCTGTTTACACGTAATTCTGAAAAAGAATTTGCAAAGCAGGAGTTTGGATCATTCCGGTTTGTTCCACTCTTAGAAGATAAAAACTAAAAAGAATCGGATTTAATTCCCTAGTAGGGATAGCAGCTTAAAACCAACAACCCAACCATATTCTTCTACGCCACCAAAGTTACTCTTGGCGTAGTTTACGCGAAAAAATCGGAATTTCTTCCATCCCAAGTTGTCCAGTCCAACACTAAATTCAGTATAAGGCTTATTAGCACCTGTTGCCAGAAAGTTACTGCTCACAACCAGATTCGCATTTAATTTGTTAAGTAAGGGAATTTTACCCATAATGTATCCCTTAAAGTTGTGCTCTATATGGGCTTCAAAATAATTTTTATTGGTACTTAACGCATAATAATTAAGCAGGTAAAAGGCGTCTAGGTAGTTGCCATTAGATACCCTAGTTTGATTTCCGTTAAAATGTTGGAAGTCTGCAAAGGAAATTCCATCCGCATTTAAAAAGGTTCCAGCTCTAAGGTTATAGGCTAAGGTTCCTTTGTCTGCAATAGCAAAATTATGGCTTAACCGAAGTTTTAATTGATCAAAATTATTTTCGGCATTGCTACCAGCAAACCCTTTTTCGTAACCTGCATAAAGTGTAGGGTAATCATTAAAAAGATTGAACTTGCCATCGGGGTAGTTTAAGTACTTTTGTCCAAAGCGAAATCTTAAGTTGAGCTGAAACTTTAAGATGTTATGCGGGTCTATGGCTCCATTTTCAAAATCGTTACTATCCAGTGGGTTGTTAGAGGTGTAGTTGGTATCGCTACTGCCAATGATTACATAATTGGTCGTATTAAACGCGGGCTTTCTTTCTTCGTAGCCCAGATCGGTAAAGAGATATATACCATTTACAATTTCTTGCGAATAGTTAGCCTCTAAAAAAGTTTTACTGTAAAACTTGGCAAAATTTTCTTCAAAAAAGAGAGAACTAATAGTGTTCCTAAAGCCTGGGATAGGATTGTTTTGATTAAACTGAACTAAGGCATTACCTCCTCTAACGCGCAGAAAAGGCCGAGAAAAATTATTGAATCTATAGGAGATAGAACCTACGGTTCTAAAGCGTTTATCAGAAATTCCGTAATCAAAAGATACATTAGTATTAAAACGAGTACCTTGCTTTTCGTTATTCTTAGAAAAGCCAAAAGCTGCACCGGTATGCCAGCCCTGTACCGTATTAAATAATGTTTTTCCCAAGGGACTTTCAAAATAATAATACTTTTCTTTAAAGGTATTGCTATGGGTATAACCAAAAAGTAAGGATGCAATAGAAGGCTTGTTTCCAACGGCATCTACAGAGTCTAAATACTTTTGAGATTTTCGGATAATTTGTAGGCTGTCTTTTACCGTGTAGTCACTGGTTTCTTCCAGTGTTAAAGGCACGGGTCTTATCGCATTCCAATAGAGACTGTCTTTTTTATTGGCTTCCGCTGCAAACGATAATACTTCATTTCCAAAATCTGCTTTCGTAAAACTGGGTTTTAAATTGTAATTTTTATAACCCGCTGTAAACCTTCCTTGGCCTTCTATTCCAAAAATACCATATTGAAAATCAATGCTCTGAAGTACTTTAAGCCAAAGCTTGTCCGATTTAGAATAATTAAAGCTTTGTTTAATAAAGAGCGAGTCTACCGCAAAAATTTGGGCCTGTTCTCCAGTAACTGAAAGATCTGTGGCATAGATAGCCCATTCATCTTCTACAATATAAATGGTGCCCCTGAAAACTCTATCATTACTCCTTTTTGGAATAACCGCTATTTGGTTAATCAGGTTGTTCTGATCATCATAAAAGG
>CAZWVO010000248.1:0-4174 GCA_964637535.1 uncultured Flavobacteriaceae bacterium | reverse complement strand
ATTTTACCCACCCATAGAATTTTAGATGCTGCATCCGAAACCGCTAAAGGAAAGGCTAAAATTGGATCTACTTTAAAAGGTATTGGCCCCACCTATATGGATAAAACGGGGCGTAATGGAATGCGTGTTGGAGATTTGGAATTGGCAGATTGGAAAACAAAATACCGTGCTTTGGCCAATAAACACGAGGCCATGATTGGGTTCTACAATGTAGATATTCAATACGATCTTGAAGAATTAGAGGCTGAATTTTTTAGCGCAATAGAAGCCTTAAAAAAGCTTCACTTTATTGATAGCGAAGAATACCTATTTAAGGCGCAGAAAGAAGGGAAGAAGATTTTAGCCGAAGGCGCTCAAGGTTCCTTGCTAGATATTGATTTTGGAACCTATCCTTATGTCACATCGTCTAATACTACAGCCGCAGGAGCCTGTACTGGTTTAGGCGTAGCTCCAAATAAAATTGGTGGTGTTTTTGGTATTTTTAAGGCCTATACGACACGGGTAGGAAGTGGCCCTTTTCCAACAGAGCTGTTTGATGAAGATGGTGCAACCATGGGGCGTGTTGGAAACGAGTTTGGTGCTACTACCGGTAGACCAAGACGTTGTGGTTGGTTGGATTTGGTAGCCCTAAAATACGCGGTACAGGTTAATGGTGTTACGCAATTAATGATGATGAAAGGTGATGTACTTAGTGGGTTTAAAACCTTAAAAGTATGTACTGCTTATACCTACCAAGGAAAAAAAATTACGCATCTACCCTATAATATTGAGGCAGAAAACGTAACTCCCGTATATACCGAAATGAAGGGCTGGGATAAAGATCTTAACAAATTAACTAAGGCCGAAGAATTACCAGATACACTTAATGCGTATATCGATTTTCTAGAAAAAGAATTGGAAGTACCTATTAAAATAGTTTCTGTAGGACCAGACCGTACACAAACCATACATCGGTAAAATAGTAGCATTGGGGTTATTTGTTTTTTGTGATGGAAGTCTACGTATCGCAAGGTTTTGATACTTTGATATTACCCAAAACAGAATCCTAAAACTATCCTAATAGCAAGCTGGCTTCTGCAAAAAACCCTATTTTTGATTCAAAGTTAAATTCTTGAAGAGTAGCCTTTCTATATTTATGCTGTTTTTATACGCCTCTCTATGTATGGCGCAAACTCCATCTAAAGAGGAAGAAGGAGAGCAAAAAAAAATCGCCATTGTATATGGTGGATACTTGACCAAAAACGAAGCCAAGTATCCTGGAGCCACTATTTTTAGTAAAGATACAAGACAGGTACAATTTGAGCACCAAGGTGCAGATTTATGGTGTGATATTGCGGTATTAAACCAAGCAAAAAACACCTTACTTGCCGTAGGCAATGTAAGACTGCAGCAAGGCGATTCTGTACAAATGGTAAGTGGTAAAGTAGACTATGATGGTAACCTAAAGCTTGCTAAAGCTTGGGAAAAAGTGGTGCTTAAAAATCAGCAGGAAGCTAATGAAATGACCTTAAGAACAGATACGCTGTACTTTGACCGGGAGCTGCAACAATCGTATTACAATAGTGGAGGTACCGTAATAGACTCTGCTAATACACTTACCAGTGAAATAGGGCGTTATTTTATGATTCCCAAAAAATACCAGTTTTTAGAAAGTGTCCATATTAAAAACCCGGAGTATACCATAGATTCAAAACAATTGGATTATCATACGGGTTCTAAAAATGCATATATGTATGGTCCCTCTACCATAGTTGGGGAGAGTTATAAAATTTATTGTGAACGCGGATTCTATGATACCAAAATAGAAAGTGGCTATGGGATAAAAAATACGCGTATAGACTACAATAACCGTATTATAGAAGGGGATAGCTTATTTTTTGATAAAAAGTCGGAGTTTGCCTCGGCTACCAATAATATTACTGTTACGGACACCATTAACAAAACGGTAATTAAGTCGCACTACGGAGAAGTTTTTAAGGCAAAAGATTCTGTTTTCGCTACAAAACGTGCTGTTTTTGTAGGTTTAGTAGAACAAGATTCCATGTACATTCATGGTGATACGCTAATGGTTACAGGAAAACCAGAAGCACGTATTTTGCGTGCCTTTCGCAATTCTAAATTTTACAAAACAGATTTAAGTGGAAAATGTGATTCTATTCATTTTGATCAAAAAACGGGTGTAACCCAGCTTATCAAAAACCCAATTCTTTGGAATGTAGACAATCAGATGACTGGAGATAGTATTCATCTCATATCTGATCTAGAAACCGAAAAGTTAGATTCTTTAAAAGTACTTAACAATGCCTTCATTATTGCCCTAGATACCATAAGTATGGAAGGCTACAACCAAGCAAAAGGGAAAGACCTTTTTGGGAAATTTATAGACAACGAACTTAAAATTATTGACCTCGTTAAAAATACTGAGGTCATTTATTACCTCTATAATGATGATCAAGAATTGGTAGGCATTGATAAAACCATATGCAGTGCTATACGTATGCTTATGGCTAACAATGAGATTGATGACATCACTTTTTTCACTAACCCCGATGGAGACATCTTCCCAGAGAAGGAACTGCCAGATAACAGCAGAATACTGCGCGGGTTTGTTTGGCGGGGCGATGAACGTATTCGCACTAAAGAAGAAATTTTTGATGCGGACGACAACAATGTTGTTTTACCCATTATACGGGGTATTGATAATCCTATCGACATTGATGCAGAAGAAGAAGAACGCAGTCAGAACGAAGGAGACCCCGTCAACAAAATTGATCCTAACAAAAAAGCTACTCAACTCAAAAAGAAGGCTAAAGCAAGAAAATAAGCCAGGCCAGTTTACCAGCTAAGCTACAATTTTCAAAACAAGTTATAGCTAGTTAAAAACGTAGCTCATAAGTTTAATCCCTATTTTTGCGGGTAATGCTTAAAAAAGATTTTCTAACATATCAAACCCAAACCACACCTCACCCTTTAGGATTAGAAATTGCCAGTGCTAATGGCAGTTACATATACGATACCAAAGGAAGAGCGCATTTGGATTTTGTAGCAGGAGTGTCGGCGTGTAGTCTAGGACATTGTCATCCTAAGGTAATAGCCGCAATTCAGGAGCAGGCGTCCAAATACCTGCATGTCATGGTATATGGTGAATACATACAAGCACCTGCTGTACAGTATACAAAGTTATTGGCCTCTTTATTACCGCCTACGCTTAGCACTACTTATCTGGTAAACTCGGGTACAGAGGCCGTTGAAGGGGCTATTAAACTGGCGCGTAGAGTCACCGGAAGATCACAACTTATTGCTGCGCATCATGCCTATCATGGGAGTACTATGGGAAGTTTAAGTGTCATGGGATATGAGGCTAGAAAAAAAGCCTTTAGACCGTTAATTCCAGATGTAGCCTTCATCCATTTTAATGTAGTACCAGAGCTGGCTCGTATTACAACTAAGACCGCAGCTGTAATTTTAGAAACCATACAGGGTGGAGCAGGCTTTATTACCCCAAAAAAGGATTACCTTAAAAAAGTAAGGGAACGCTGTAATGAAGTTGGCGCACTATTGATATTAGATGAAATTCAACCTGGATTTGGACGTACGGGTTCGTTATTTGCCTTTGAACAATATAACTGTGTGCCCGATATTCTAGTTATGGGCAAAGGAATGGCTTCTGGTATGCCAGTAGGTGCTTTTACAGCATCTAAAAAAATGATGGATCTGCTACAAGACAAACCAAAACTTGGACATATTACCACTTTTGGAGGCAATCCAGTAATTGCAGCAGCTAGTTTAGCCACGCTTCAAGAAATAATTAGTGGGGGTTTAATACCCGCTACCCTAGAAAAGGAACTCCTTTTTAGATCGCTATTGCAACATCCAAGTATTATAGAAATAAGAGGAAAGGGGCTTATGTTGGCGCTTATTTTAGAACGCCCTGAAATAGCAGAACAATTGGTTTTACGGGCTGCGAAAAAAGGTCTTATTCTTTTTTGGCTATTATTTGAGACCACGGCAGTACGTATATCTCCTCCGCTTACTATCTCAGAGGAAGAGATTAAAAAAGGCTGTGCACAGATACTGGAGCTTTTAACAGATATAGCGCAATAATTTGTTAACTAATTTGTTAATAATATAGCCCAAGTTGGAATTAATTTAGCCACTCAAAAGACTATTTTTA
>CAZWVO010000247.1:0-4192 GCA_964637535.1 uncultured Flavobacteriaceae bacterium | reverse complement strand
TAGTACTACTGTGTTTATCGTTGTTTTCAGTTTCGCTTACAGGGCAAGATACGGTCAAGCAGGAAGTGCACGAGCTTGTGGATGCATGGCATAAGGCAGCTGCTGAAGCTAATTTTGAGAGCTATTTTTCTAAAATGACCCAAGACGGTGTTTTTATTGGTACCGATGCTGGCGAAAATTGGACTGTAGCCGAGTTTAAAATCTTTTGTAAACCCTATTTTGATAAGGGAAAAGCTTGGGATTTTAAAGCATTGGAGCGTAATGTTTTTATTAGCGCCGATGGGCAATACGCTTGGTTTGATGAACTTTTAGATACTTGGATGAAACTCTGTAGGGGTTCAGGAGTATTACATAAGGTTGACGGCCAATGGAAAATTGCACATTATGTGCTTTCCGTTACCGTTCCTAATGAAACGATAGAAGGCGTAATAGCATTAAAAAAAGAAAAAGATAGCCTATTAAGGCAAAAACTGATACAGCAGTAAAGTTAAAAGCAGGCTCATAGGCCTGCTTTTTTTATGTGTAAATAGGTTTATTCTTTTGCAGCTGGGGGCGGATTTTTGCGCGATTCTAGCGCCTGCTTACTTAAACTTGCCAGATTAAAACTAGGATCTAATTTTAACGCCTCATCAATAGACATAATAGCCGCATCAATATTATTCTTATCCTTATTGTAAGCTACTAAGCCTTTTAAATGTAAAAAAGCCGCTTTTAGCGAAACCTCATAAGGTTGCTGACGCTCATAAAAAGCATATTTCATATCGTCCTTAGAATTAACAATACCATATTCTATATGTGTACTAGCTCCAGTATTATCTCCCATCTGAATCTTGAGATCTGCCAACTCATAAGACAGATACGGACTAGGTTGTCTCTTATTCAAAATTTCAAACTGTTCAATGGCCCGTTTTGGTTGGTTTAGTGCTTTTAACGAAACTGCCTTAACGCGAACCGCAAGATCTGAATCGCTTTCATTGTTTTCGATGCCAATGGTATTTAAGGCCTGCAGGTGCTGATTGTCATTGGCATACACATAGGCAAGGGTGTCGTTACGCTCTTTAGACGGGTCTAGCACATTAAGGTGTGTTAAGGCGTTAATTACCCCAGAAACATCTGCTTGTTTCTGCATTTGCTTATAATAGGCCTCATAATGGGCTTTTAATTCACTTTTATCTTGCGCATTTGCAGAAAATACTCCAGCAAATACCAGCATTACTACTACTGTTCTCATCTTACCTGATTTTTGGTGCGGCAAAATAGTAAAATTTTTAATGCGGAAACCTACAGTTACAGTAGTATCTTAGAAATTAACAGATTTATAAGAGTTTAAGAACTCGAGGATATCAAAAAAGACGCCTCTTAGAAGGCGCCTTTTTATCCTATAGTTAATACTAGTTGGTTTTTTGGTTTAATTAAGCAATATGCAACTTAACATCAGTATTGGCATAAGATCGTAGAAGACCTGCATAAAATGCAAGGCTACCCTTGTCTCTGTCAATACACGATTTTAAGAAATCGCTTAGGTTTTTGAATAAAAGATTAGCATGCAGTAGTGGAACATGCAGATTAACCTGTTTAGGGTCATAAGCTGCATCATCCATTACAATGTCTAACTCCACGCGTTTGCGATGGTAGTCAATAGAGACATCTGCCGCATTGTAATGCTTCTTCAAAAGGGCAACATGTAGGTTTTTAAGCTTTTGGGGAATTTTTCGATTGGGACAGCTTCTGGAGATCAGGTTTTCAATGTCGACCAAGATCTTCCCATTTAAACTAGGATTTTCCATATCAATCGAATTTAAAATTATATGTCAAAGGTACGTGATAACCCACCGCTTTAGAGGGTCATTTAACTTTTAAATCCTTTATTTGTTGTGAAAGGTTATTTTTCAGTGGTGTAGGCCGAAAGAATTGAAGTCTTGAACTCAAAGTTTTTAACATTTACGAGTCGGTTAGGGGTTACTCTCTTCCCAATACCATTATTAATGGTCTTATAATGAGGCGGTTGTAGGCCCGTTTTTGTGGCCATTTCTGTATAAAACTCTCGTTTGGTAGGGTGATAGGGGTATACCCCATTAAAAGTGTCATTCCAGTAGTTATTGTCTATAATGGTAGTGGTAATACGGATACAGTCGTCTAAATGTATAAGGTTTACCGGAGCATCCCCGTTGGTTTGTAATTGCTTTCCAGCTAAGTTGGTAATAGGATGCCTGTTGGGACCTATTAGTCCTCCAAACCGAATAATTGTAGTGTTAAACGTCTTCTTCTGCTTAAAAAGGGTTTCTACTTCTAATAATTGCTTTCCAGATGCTGTAACCGGTTGTGGTATCGTTTCCTCTGTTACGGTACCTTTTGCACTGCCATATACGGAGGTACTGCTAACAAAAATCACATTTTTAACGCTGCTTTGTGCTAAAGCGTCTAACACTAAGTTCATTTTGGCGACATAATTTTCTCCTGTTCCACTGCGCAATTTCGGAGGTATATTAATAATAAGGGTAGTCGTATTGGCTAGAAAGCTTGGCATGCTACCACTAATACTGTGGGGAGCAAGCCTAATGTTAAAAGGAACAATTCCTTCCTTTTCTAACACCTCCATTTTATGTGCAGAGGTAGTACTGCCATGAACAGTATGGCCCTTTAAAACTAGCGCTTGAGCCAAAGGGAGGCCAAGCCATCCACACCCCATGACACCAATAGTGGTTTTCAAAACTGTACCGTTTTAATGGTCAAAATAGCATCGTTTAGTACAAAAGGCATCGGAATATTGTCTTTTGGCCTAGGAGGTACACTAAATAACGGATTATGTAATAAATCATTAGACGCTTCGTAAAAGGTAAGTGATAATGGAGCATCTTTGGGAAGTCTAAGTTGCAACTCCGTATACGCATTATCGGTAATATAATGGGTTAAGAGTCTGGCAGAGCGGTGTTCTAGATAATATTCGGATAAGGGAATATCATTCACAACTACCTTATTTAATGCCACATCATTGGTGTATATTTCTAATCTATTCACATTGCGTTGTGGCGTAATGCAAATGTCCAGTATACGTTCGTTTCCGACTATGGTATCGCTGTTTTTTTCTATTTTGGGCAATAGAATTTCTTTCAGTTGCGCCGGAGCCACATACGAAAATCCAGTACTGTACTTACTGCTAATAGTATTTTCAGCTAGGGCTTCAGGGGTCTGTTTTTTAGTTCCTAAGTATTGGCTAGTCCAGGAAGACAGCTCGTTTTCGTAGGTTGCCCATTGGGCCGTATTAGTGTTGGCATTATGTACATACAACAAGCTCGTAGGTTTAGCAGAAGTTTCTGAAAAGCCCGAATTTAAATGTGCGCCAATCATAAAACCGAAAAACAAGACAAAACTTAGATAAGCAAGTCTATTTTTATTACGAAAAAAACCAAAAATTGGAAGGGTAAGAAAAAAGAGTAAAGTTGTCATTAGCGTAGCGGCAATCATCATCTTTAAACCTAAACCTACGGGAAACATTTTTACTAATGGACCACATATCCAAAGTGCAGGAATGGCTAAAAACAAGAGGAGATAGGGGTTGGGTTTTTCCTGATTTAAAATTACCATAAAAGCAGCTAGTAAGGCAAAAATTGGAATTATGAAAAAGCTGGCCCCCGGTAAATACATTACTATTGCTCCGCAGATAAGCAACCAAATTAAAATAGGTGCTACCAAGAGATTGGCGGTAGATAGCTTCCTAAACTTATGATAACTCCAAAAGCAAATGGCTATTGAAAACAGGGTAAAAGCCATAATATAGGTATGCCCATTGTATGGAAAACCATGAAAAATGTCTTTGTACTGCGGATATATCCATTTTAAAACACGCCATCCATAAAACCCAACAACACCGTTAATTAGCAGTGTAATGAGTAGCGGTAAAAATGCTTTTCCAATTGCGGCAATATGCAGTTCTTTTTTTCTAAATCCGTGAATTAAAAGAACGATAAAGAGTAACGTTGCTAAGGCAAACATAGGCCAGATCCACTCAAAAGGATAGCTTACCAGTTTAAAGAAAGGCACATTAAAATAGATGCTGTCATTTAAGCTTTTCAGCTTGTCTAAGCTAGCATTACTGAAATGGGTTAATAAGGGCATTAGATAACTACCCTGATGCGCCAAAGTGTTCTTATCTAAACGAGCAGGGGTGTCTTTTGCAGTATGATAATCATAG
>CAZWVO010000246.1:0-4194 GCA_964637535.1 uncultured Flavobacteriaceae bacterium | reverse complement strand
TTTTTATTCTTAATAACACTAAAAGGATTAAGAAAAAAAGAAGAGGCATCTCCTGAAAAAATAGCATTCGATGCTAAAAAACAACATATTAGTTTCATAAAAATGCTATACAAATTTGGTATTAATATGTTTAAAAAAGATGACACAAGTGTGCCTAAAGTTGTAAAAAAGAAAAAAAGAAAGCCTAAGACATGGGCACGTGTAAAAAAGGATTTTTACGACTACTACCAGGACTTAGTAGCAGAATTTGAAAAAAGTGCAAATACTCCCGAATTACCTGAAGATACGGGTGAAAAACTAGAACAGCAGGGAACAAATTAATGTTCTCATTCAGAAAAATAATAGTCTTAAAACTTCTAAAAAATGAAACCCGAAAAGCAAGTAGATCAGCGCATATCTCCCATAAGGCAGGCCACCGCTACAGTAGCTACCCTATTTAGCGGTTCCTTGGCAGGCAGGGCTCTTGGGGCACTTGCAGGCAGGAGGGCTATGGCATTGGCTACAAAAGAGGTGAAAAACAAATCGCTGCAAGAGCGTAAAAAAGCTGAAAAAGCCAAAAAACCCAGCACAGCACAGGAAAAAAAGCAATCCAAGAAGACCACTATAACAAACGAGAAGAACCCTACGCTAGAGGCAAAGGCTCCAGAGAAAACCCAAGCTAATAAAGAAGTAGTAACCAAAACAACCGTTGGAGCAAGTTTAACCCCAAGCGGAAAAGTTGATGTTGTATGGTCTATTACAAGCGAGTTTGCCAAGAAGATGACCACCCCAGGAAACAAAGAACTAGGCAAAAAACTTGCAAACTCCCCGTCAAAGTCTAAAACAATAAGAGTACAAAACCAGACCCAAAAAACACGATCTAGAAAGCTAGGTATGTAGTTTCTATGCGTATAAGCGGATAAGGCAACTCAAAAAACATAAAAAATGGCAACAAACAAAACATACATAGGGGATTCAGAAGAAAAGAAAGAAGACTATAAAACAATGGTGAAAGAAGCAATTTCTATGGGACTAAATGCTACTCCTAATGCTGGAGTAGCGCCTGCCATAACATATCTTTTTGGACTATACAAGAACATTTCTCTTATGCTAACTTATCTGTCTAGCAACTATGGTAAAAGCCATGGAACGAAAGCTAAAAAAGTAACGCGCAAGCATGCTATAGATGATACTCCTAAATAGCTATTTTGGTTTAAACAAAAAAAGAACAAAAAAGTGTAATGCTACGTTTTCCCGCTAAAGGCTTGTGAAGGAAGCCTTTAATTAATGTTAAAATTACGTGTTTTTTGGGGGAATAGCCTTCTTTAATATACTTAAGAATACATGTTAGCCATTCTAAGTAAGAACCGTAAAACATTATAGTTAAACCAGTTCTATTGAACATAAAAAATACTGAAATGGCAAAAACGAAACTTAGTGATAATACAAGCGCAGGTAAAAAAAAGCGCATAAGGTATCAACGCAATGCATTAATAGGTTATGCAGTTGCCATGGGTGTTGCCGCGGCATTTACTGGCGGTGCCGCTATCCCCACTATGCTCGTAGCCGGAGCAACAGGTTATATATCCTATAAAACTGGTCAGCTTTTGGGTAAAGGCATTGGAAAAATGTTCAAGCCGCTTTTAAGACAAAACAAGGGATATATGCAAAGACGCATAGCGCGTCAGCAAGCGGGTTTAGAGAAGGAGATTGCAAATCGTCAAAGAAAAATAGACAAGGACCTTAGTAGATTAAATCAATTTCCCATGACACCGGAGCAGCAAGCACTTGTAAGAAATATGGCGCTTAATACTCAGAAAAATGCTCCAAAACGAAAAAGATCACTATCCGTTTAATAAAATGCTTTTTTTAAGTCTTATTATCAAAAAAGCAACTATTAATTGGGCTTATGGTAACTGTAAACGTGCATTTCTGAGTTCCCATGCTGAAAAACGGATAACTCCCAGATCAGTATTTTGGGGTTTTAAACGAGAAGCACGTAAAATAACAAATTAGCATATAGTGCAATAGGGTATTTAAAAAAAACAAAATGGCAAAACAAGAAAAGGAACCACAAAACGGGAATAATGCAGAATTTCTTGCACAACAAAGGTTGCAAAACCTCCTTGCTTCCTCCAGTAATAGTCCTTCAGAAGAAAGGGAGCCTAAGCGTTCAGAAAATATCGTTGATCAAGGAAAGGATCTATTTGTAAAAGCATTAGTGGCCAATACACTGTTACTTACCTTGGGGCCTTTGGGTGGTATTACAGCCATAGCCTTGTTTTTACTTTATAAAAATGCCCAGAAAATAAATGGCAGTACTAAAGACAGTAAAAATTTTAAGGCGTTTAAAAAAGAACTAGACGGCATCTTAGCGGACTGGCAGCTAGCTAATCAGAATGCCCAGTCCCAACAGGAGCAGGAAACACCGGTTCCCGAACATGAACAACATCAATCGCAAGCTGAAACGCAAAACCAGGGTCAACAGCAAAATCAAACTCAAGACCGGAATCCAGGGCAAGATCAAAATAAAGCAGAGAAAAACGAAGAACAAGGTAAAGCGGCCGTTCAGGACCCAGCTGCTAACCAAGGCCTGGACACCTTCTATAACGCTTTGGATAATTTAGATTTAACAGAAGAACAAGTCGATGAAATAAAGAATGTTGTCGCTCTTTGGGGAAATGAAGATCAGGAGGTTGGGAAAAATTTGCAATTAGAAAATGGTGCCATACAAGATGTATCTGGACTGAAAGAAGACAATATGGAACGTTTTTTACAGGAGCTAGGAAATATTGATTCTTTGAAAGATGATATGGAGGATATAAAAGAAGTGTTAACCGCTATGGTATCGGAAAAAGAAAAAAAGCAAGAACAAGCAGTGGACGCCGGGCTGGCAGGTACTACCCATCAGGCTGTAATAAATAATGGGGAAGGCGTAGAACCTTCTGTAGCTATAAATAGGCAGAATACGGAAGCTGTTATGGAGGAACATACAACGGCTGACATGACTGCAGGACCTCAACCTTCATCTACGTCCGAAGCGGAAGGAGTTGATGGAGAAATTGTAACAACGGGCGCACAAGAAAGTCTTAATTCAGCACAGGATGAAAACGCAGCTATTGGAAAGGACGCTAATTTGGGGGCAGAAACTACCCAAACACCTACTGAGGAGGACAATGTAACCGAAACAGCGAAGCAATTAGATAAGGATGAAGAGCCTACGAAGGCTATTCCCAAAGATCAATTATTTGCAGCTACCCAAGGGCCACAGGAGGAAGGGCCGAAACCCGTAGTTCATGCAGAACAGGACAACAAAGAAAATATAAAAACCGGTTATTTTGGTAATCTAGCCGAACGCGCCGCGGTTGCCCCTAAAAATAGATGGGAGGTTCGGAAACAGAACAACAAAGAAAGAAAAACGGCCAAAAAGGAGTACAAAGCAGAACGTAAAAAGAATAAACAAAAGTCAAAAAATACTACTGAAGCAACAAAGGCAGCAATTACAGCGGCAAGGATTGAAAAACTGGAGAGTCAACTAGACCAGCTAAACGGCTTTGACTCTACAGCACAAAACGATACTAAAAAAGCAACACAAGATGGTACAAAACTCAAAACAGGAAAATATAGTAGTGTTTTTCAAAAAGCCACCTTGCCTTTGGCAAATAGGTGGGCTCTTTTTAAAGAAAACAGGGCGCTAAAGAAAGATAGGAAAGCTAAACTCAAAGGCAAAATCCAAAAGAACATGGACGACTCCAAACAAAAAACGGAGAAGGAAAAGAAAACCATAAAAGCTGCCAGGGTTGAGAAAAAGGTAACATTAAAACTAGAAAAACTCGGTCAAACAAATCCTAAGCTAGCTGCGGAGGCTAGAGCAAAAATGGCAAAGCGTTCATCTGGTAACAAGAAAACAAAAAACATCCAAATGGGTGTCTAAGAGTATAAAAAAACCCTGTTACACTGGTTTTTTCCTTAGAGGAGGCTATTTCGTTATGGTGTAAAACCCCAGATAACAAAAGTTAAACCGCTATTCTATATAGAGAAGCCTATACCTGCATAGCAACGCTGCTTGTGGTAAGCCGGTTTGCTTGCGTTCCTTAAAACAACCAATAGACTAATGCTACTGTAGCCTACAATAAGAGACAATACCATTAAAAGGAATCCAAAAAACAACGAGTAGTTGAGCATATTAACACAACAATACAATCCATACTGGAG
>CAZWVO010000245.1:0-4194 GCA_964637535.1 uncultured Flavobacteriaceae bacterium | reverse complement strand
GCATATCATTATTATCTAATATGATATTTCTATACTTCATAGGAATATATTTAAATAAAGTTATTATCGAGTTAGAATGCGCTAAGCATACGTTTTTACATATATCAAAAATAGGGATACTTTTAATGTAATACCATTGGTTAAGAGAAAGTACCTTTTTTGTATTCAAGAAACGTTTTGTGTTATAAGGCTCTAGGAAAACGCACTGTAAAGACGGTGCCTTCTCCAGCTTGGGAGGTAAACCCAATATCGCCCTTATACGTTTCTACAATATTTTTTACCATCCCTAAACCAAGGCCCATCCCACTAGATTTAGTAGTGAATTTTGGCTCAAAAACCTTGTCTTTTACTTCATCGGCAATACCAACACCATTATCGGCCACGGCAATTTTTACATAATCCGCTTCCTTGGCTACAGAGACTAGTATCCGTGGTTCTTCCACATCTGGTACCGCCTGAATGGCATTTTTCACTAGATTGGTTACTACTCTAATAAGCTGCGTACGGTCTAATTTGGCCACAATCTCTTCTTCCTCAGCTATAAAACGAATATCGCTGTCATTAAAAATATCTAAGGCTAGTTTTACAATTTTAACCACGTTGAGGGTTTCATTCTGCTGGGCAGGCATTTCCGCAAAATTGGAGAAAGCAGAAGCAATATTACTCATGGTATCTATTTGCTGTATTAAGGTATTAGAATACTCGGCTACCTTAGTCTTAATTTTTGGATCTTCGGGATCAAATTTGCGCTCAAAACTCTGAACACTTAAACGCATAGGCGTTAGTGGGTTTTTAATCTCGTGGGCAACTTGCTTTGCCATTTCGCGCCAGGCCTGTTCCCGTTCACTACGAGCCAATTTCACAGCACTTTGTTCCAATTCATCTATCATTCCGTTATAAGAAGATACCAGCCTGCCAATTTCTTGTCCCGGATTGTCTATGATGATTTTTTCATTGCGCTTTGTTAGGTCGGTTTGATTTAGTTTATCGCCAATAGTTTGCAACGATCTTGTAATGTATTTAGAAATAAAATACGCCAACCCAATAGCTATGAGTAGCATAAGAACATACACTCCAGTTAAGCGCCATAGAAACGCACGAAGCTCCATTTCATTAAAGGAATTATCTTCAAAATAAGGGATATGTAAAATCCCTATATTTTTAAACTGCGGGTCTGTAATGTAGGTATACGATGCCTGATACCTATCGCCAGCTGTAGAGCTAATAGACACATAACGTTTGCTGGAGCTCGATGATAGCGCATTAAGCACCTTAGCTTCTAAACATTCTGAAATGGCATCGTTGGCAAAACTAGCACGCGAACTTTTAATGAGTTGTCCGTCCAAATCGTAAAAATTAAACGTAACATTTTGTACGTTGGCAATTCTATAGATTTCATCCCTAAAAATAAGTCCTAGGTATTCCGTTGTTCTGGGATAGGTAGTTTCTCTTAGCGTATAATTAATACTTTCTGTAACCTGTTCTTCCTTACGCTCTAACCTTTTTTGGTGGTAGTCCTTATTTTGTTCTCTGTATTGATAAATACTTACCCCAACAATTAAAACCGATGCCAAGAGCACCAGTACAATCATGGAAATAAAAATTCGAGAACGAAATGAAAAATTTCTAAACAAAGGAGTTCTAGTTTGAGTTTAAAGATAGCAATTATCAGACCAAATGTATCGATGTGCGTAATTCTAAGACATAAATTTCGCTATACAAATGGGGGTTTAAGGGCTACAATTTAGTTAGGCATATGGGTTATCGTCCCGTATTTTCTTGTACAACCGTATGCCAAGCATTAGAAGAATGCCCAAAACAAAAATACCAATCACTCCAAATATCCAATTAATAGCACTTTTTACAATTACTAGAAAAATAACCGCAAATAGAATTAGGGTAGCTCCTTCATTCCAAATGCGCATAAAGCGCGAAGTATACTTGATTTGATTTTGTTGTAATTGTTTAAAAATCTGATGGTTTTTAAGATGGTATATTATCAATACGACTACAAAACCCAATTTTACTTGCATCCATGGAAGCGTTGCAAGTGTTGGTCTTAAAAACAGCAAGCAAACGGCAAAAAACGTTGCCAATACTGCCGAAGGCCAGGTAATAATATACCACAAGCGTTTGGTCATTAGACGCAACTGTTTGCTAAGAATTTCTCTTTCTAGATCGGGTTTATCTGCAGCTTCTATCTGATAAATAAATAGGCGTGGAATGTAAAATAAGCCTGCAAACCAGGTAATCACAAATATGAGGTGTAAGGCTTTAATATAGTTATAGTATTCTGCCACAGCTAGGTCTTATGGTACAGGGGTAAAGTTACGGATTTGCACCCATGTATAACAACAAAACAGCCTTTACCTAGACCTTAAAAAATCTACGCACGGCTGTTTTCTTATTGTTTTAATCTGCTAGCCCTATTCCTCTACAAATAAATAATCGAGCTTTAACGCATTAAATTCTGCGTTAAACGCCTTCATTTCCGTATCTATTACCCCATCAAAAGCTTGCAATTGGGTATTAATTTTAGTGGTTAACTCGTTCTTTACCGCCACATCCTGGTCTGTTGGTGGAAAATCGTCTAAGGTGACCAAACTATTGAGGTGTCCAAGCTTGTTTGTAAGTCTAATTGGAAAATTTAATGGGTCTTGATTGCTTCTATTTTTAGTTTGATATAAGGCCTTTTCTACTGTGCCCAAATCCGCTTTCATTTTTTTAGCTTTAGCCACCAAATCTTTGGTTTGCTCATTGTCTTTGTACTGTTTCATAAAGGCCTCTAACTGTGCATTAATCTTGCGTATTTTTTTGATGGATTGATGCGCTCTATCTACAGTAGCGTTAATATCTTTTACAAAATCGTATTGTTTTTGCATATCTGCTACACTTACCTCGGCTCTTGGGTCGGGGATAATGGTAAAGGTTTGCGATGAAGAACTTCCATTAACATTTAAATGCACCTTATAATCTCCGGGCACCGCTTTGGCACCGTTAAGGTTAGCCCACCATAAAATCATACCTTTTAATCGTTCTGCACCCTTGCCGCGCGTATCCCATACATGTGTATTACCTCCTTTTTTTACTTTCAATTTTTTGGTCTTCTCCTTAGCCGTATTGCTAAAAGACGCCAGTGTATCTCCGGCCATGGTAGTATAGGTTAGATGCACACTATCTTTCTTTTCCAGATTTTTTAGATAAAAATGAGTTACTACACCATTGGGATGATTTTGTCCTTCCGTTTTGGAAGGCGTACTCCTAGCACCACCTTTGGTACGGTAGCTATCTTTGGGTTCGTACAAAATGTTGGTCATGTTTTTCTTAGCAGCATTAAGTTGATGCAATACCGTAAGATCATCAATAATCCAAACACTACGCCCTTGTGTAGCAACAATTAGGTTATTGTCTTTAACCGCCAAATCTGTAATGGGAACTATAGGCAAGTTCAATTGAAACGCCTGCCAATTTAGTCCGTCATCAAAGGAAATATACATGCCTGTTTCCGTACCTGCATAGAGCAAGCCTTTACGTTTAGGGTCTTCTCTCACCACTCTGGTAAAATGCTCGTTGTTTATACCGTTTGTTATTTTTTTCCACGTTTTACCGTAATCCGTTGTTTTATATAGGTATGGGGTAAAATCGCCTAGCTTATAGCGGGTAGCAGCTACATAACAGGTGCCTTCTGCAAATGCCGAAGGTTCTACACTGTTTATCATAGACCATTCTGGCATATTTGGCGGCGTCACATTTTCCCAATTTTGACCACCATCTTTGGTAAGGTGAATTAAACCATCATCACTCCCTACCCAAAGTAAGCCTTCTTTTAAGGGGCTTTCATTTGCTGCAAATAGGGTACAATAGTATTCTACTCCTGTATTATCTTGTGTAATTGGGCCTCCACTAGAAACCAATTTAGCAGGGTCATTTCTTGTTAAATCTCCACTTAGAAGTGTCCAGCTCTGCCCTTCATCTTCACTCACATGCACATGGTTAGAAAAGGTATAGAGTTTCTTGGGGTTATGTTTGCTAAAAATTATAGGGAAATTCCACTGAAATCGGTATTTCATGCCTTCCGCACCATATCCCATAGGATTATCTGGCCATACATTTATACCGCGTACCGTACCTGTTTTATGGTTTTTACGGGTAAGAAATCCTCCATAACTTCCTCCATATACAATATCATTATTG
>CAZWVO010000244.1:0-4205 GCA_964637535.1 uncultured Flavobacteriaceae bacterium | reverse complement strand
GGTTTTTTATCTACCGCTATTTCCAAGGTAGTTTTTGTATTGGTGATATGGTGTTTTTCGAGATAAAGGAGTACCTCATTCCCGTCTGAGTCTTCTCCATAGATACCAATGTCTATAAAATCATTAAACGGTATTGAAGCTTCTACACCCACACTATCAACGCGGTACTTTGTGGTTTCTAAAAGGAGGGTTACGTGATGCCTATTTCCGTGAGTCTTGCCCTGCGCTATATCAATGCTATTTTCATAAAGGGTGATCGTCTCAAACAAATCAGTAATCACATAGTGAAGATGTTCTGGCGTCACTTCTTTAAAATAGTGCAATACATCTTCAGTAGTCGCATAGCGATCTACTTGCAATTTACCATCAAAATTATTCCAATCTTCCAGAAAACACTTTAAGGCCAAGTTTACTTTTTCTTCGGAGATGTAATCTTGAAGGGCAAATAGGTTTACAGCGCCTTTGCCGTAATGCAGGTACGACTGGCTTTCAACAAATTCCAAGGGGACTTCAGGATGCTGTTCAACGCTTCGTCCTTGCAAATAACGGTTCATTTCTATTTTTAGAATTTTCCGAACCGTCTCCATAGGGTAGTGCTGTTTCATAATCATTAATGCAGTGTATTGCGCAAGGGATTCCGTAATCATATTCTTCCCTTTTACATTGGCCGCAGCCAATTGAATGCCCCACCATTGATGCGCAAGCTCATGCGCCGTTACGTAAAAAGCCATGTCTGGATCTTTTGAATCGTCTATATCCATCATAAATCCCATTGCTTCAGAAAAAGGAATAGTGCCCGGAAACGATTGGGCAAAGCTTCGGTACCTTGGGAATTCCATAATCCGAACCTGGTCGCTTTGATACGGACTAAAATGCGTATTGCAATAGCTCAAAGAGGCTTTCATAGCATGCATCATGCGGTCAATGTTATAATCATGAGGCTCGTGATAATAAATGGCTAAGTCAACCGGTTTATGAAGGCTGTCCCTTTTTGGTTTCCAAGTATCGGTCATGACCTTATATTTAGCAGAAACTATGGCGTAGAAATTTATGATAGGCTGTTTGGTTTTGTAATGAAAATAACGCCGATCGTTTTCTGTCCATTCTTTTACTAATTTTCCAGGCGCTAAGGCAATTTGCTCCGCTTCCGTACCTACGACTACCTCAAAATTGATCTCATAACCATCGCCTCCAGAACGACCATTGGCGCGTTCTCTGGGGTCGTCTCTATCTGCTCGTTCCATGCGTACACCTAAGTTATAATCTTTACGCTCATGACTTTCAACCAGCTCGTAATTACGATTGTACCCTATGGTCGGGAAATGGTCATTATTAAAGAAAGTGCCGTTTTTAACGATATCAGTATCCGATTCCCCATTGGCCGAAAAGCCTTTTTTGGTATAGGATTGTTTAAAATTCAATTGAATAGAATCATTAGGCATCAGGGGTTGCTGCAATTCATAAATCGTATAATCAAATTGTTGATGTGCTGTATTCACCCTAGCATCTTTTAGGGTGAGGTACATCATGCTTATTTCGGATGCAATACGTTTTTGAATATGTATGGTTTCTATAGGCTTTTGATGCTTGTTTACGAGTATAAAATGCCCTTCAGCCGTATACTTAAGCTGCTTAGGATATAATTCAACATGCAATTTTGCAGCTGTAATTTTTGGCTGAGGCAGGTATTCGTACTGCTTCAGCGTTTTTTCGTAAGCTGCTCTAAAGCTATTCTGTTCCTTATGGGATAGGTGTGTATTAAGCATATTGGTGTTGTAGTAGATATAACTCCCAGACAGTATTGCTATACTACATGCTACGATTCCTAGTAGTTTTAGGGGCTTCGTTAGCCGAGCCTTCATTGCTTTAAGGCGTTTTATAAGTTTGGTTTCCAGGCCTCTAGCAGATAGTAGAATCGCTATAATAAAGATCATAACTAGAATAGCAATCCAATAGATTTTAAATACCAGATAGGGTTTTAAATAGGGGCCATAGCCATTCATATCGGAATACAAGCCTAAATCTGTCCCGGAAAAACTATACAAACCATGGTCAAAACCGTATACCGTTAATCCCATAGTAATCACAAAAAATAAAGCCGTAGCTAGTTGGGCTATAAACTTATGATTAATAAGACTTTGAAAGAAAAACGCAATACAACTAAACAACATCAGGAAGAGGAATATAACCCCAAAAAATCCAATGAAATACACCTGAAAATCGAAATGGTAATAGCCCTTATAAATTTGAAATACCAGGCCTGATACCATCAGAATACCAAGCAAAAAGATATAGGTGAATAGCAAGCCTATGAATTTTCCTGTGATCGTAATCGCATTAGAAGTTGGTAGCGCATCATGGATCAAATGAAGTTTTACATTACGCTCTTTCCAGATTAATTCGCCCGAGTACAAGACTAAAATAATTAGGAAAAAAAAGATAGACATTTCAATAAGGTCTTCAACTACAATATAGGTGGTTGGATACGACTCAACCCCATGAAACGAACTCACATTAATGGAGTTAATAGCTAAAATGGCGATAGCACAGATAACAATAGCCCAAAACGAGGGTTGTTTTAAGATGGTTTTAAAATGGAAAACCGACTGTGCCTTTAATTTAATAAGGCTCGCATAAGCGTCATGTTTGGTATTTACCATAGGAATAGCCACAAATTTTGTAACTGGAGGTGCAAGGGTAGTGCTAAGGGTTTGTAGGGTTTTCTTAGAAGCTTTACCCAGAACAACATTGAAATTGATAAAATACGCCCCAATCCATAACACTAGACCCCCAATGGCTATCCAAATAAGCCTATTGTATACTAAAACACCATCCATGGGGAGCATGGTAGCATTACGCTCTATAGGGGTCCAATACTTTATAATAACGCCAATGCTCTGTATGGAAAAAGGATCAAAAGTAGCGGCTAATACTGCACTTTCCGAACGCTTAGCAAAGACCGATGCTAGGTGAAAAACAATAAAAAAGAGAATTCCTTGCGTATAGACCACCACTAGTTTTCTGCTTATGGCACCACTGATAAAGAAAATAGCGCCACCAAAGAACAGATTGGGTAATACAAGGTATAAAAAGGGATGTAGGTAGGTCCAAAGGTTAAAAGGAAGCATATTGGTAGTGTCTCGCCATGGTGCTATTTCACTAAGCATACTACCCCATAGCAAACCACTAAAAATAAAGACAAGCACTACGAACGATCCTAAGAAACGCCCTAAGAGGTAATCCCGCTTTTTAAGGGGGTTTACAAACATTAGCGACTCCATATTATGGTCGTAATCCCGTAATGCAGCAACACCCATAACCATGGAGCTTATAATCATAAAACCTGCCGAAACTACTGCCATAGTATAGGCAATGACATAAGGGGCGTTTTCTTTTATAGGCGCTAAGTTGGTTTCGAAAATAAAATTTACCGCTACTAGGGATGCTAATAAAACAATAAGAAAGTAGATATAGGTTTCTAGCCGTCTAGCTCGGTATTTTATTTCAAATTTGAATATTTCGTACCACATCATCTTAAAGGGTTTTAGTATTGGTATGTCCACCAAAAATTTGAGCAAAATACACATCGTCAAAATCCACTTCAATAGGTATAAAACCATTTGCTGGGTCCTGCTCACTAAGGATATGTATCATAGGTTTACCTAGTAATAGGCGTTCGGAGATCACCTTGTATTCCTGCTTATATAGGGCAACTTCGCTTTTGGCAATCGTTTTTTTGTACACTTTGCCTTCCAGTCCTGCCATGGCTTCCAGCGGATTTCCTTTTAAGAGTACTTTACCCTCATTGATAATGGCCATATTGCTGCAGAGCTCTTTTACGTCATCTACAATATGTGTAGATAGCACCACAACAGTCTCTTCTCCAAGGGCGCTAAGCAAATTGTAAAATCGGTTTTTCTCCGCAGGGTCTAAGCCAGCGGTGGGCTCATCTACAATAATTAGTTTTGGATTGGTAAGCAATGCCTGAGCAATACCAAAGCGTTGTTTCATACCCCCAGAAAAACTGCCAAGTTTCCGTTTTCTGGCCTCGTATAGATTGGTTTTATGGAGTAGGGCTTCAACAACGGTTTTGCGCTCTTGCTTATGGGTAATGCCCTTAAGTACGGCTAGGTGATTTAAAAGAAGTTGTGCCGATACTTTGGGGTAAAGGCCAAACTCTTGAGGTAGATAGCCAAGCACTTTTC
>CAZWVO010000243.1:0-4236 GCA_964637535.1 uncultured Flavobacteriaceae bacterium | reverse complement strand
ATAATATGTATGGCAATTAAGGTACATGCTAAAATTCAAGATTTCAAACCCTTAAGTTTGGAATTTGGTATATGTTATTTATCACTGTTTTCGATGCGCCAGTACCACTGGCGGTTGCCCGTTAAAGGGATTTTGCATTCTGCCAATAGTTTTAGCCCCCATAGCCGAAGCGCGTATTACACTCCGGTCTCCATATTGATTTCGGATATGATCCATAGCTGCATAAAGATTTAAACTTTGTTGGGTATCATCGAACAGGTTAATTTGATAATTGCCCGATACTAGATAACTAAATCGTATTCCTATGAGACGAACTAATAACCTACGGTTATAGAGCGTATGAAACAGCTCTAGAATTTTAGGCACCAAAATATGGTCTGCGCTAGTGTACGGAATACGCATTTGCTTGGAATAGGTGTTAAAATCCGAGTATCTAATCTTTACTGCAATACAAGCTGTTAATTTATCTCCTCGCCGTAACTGATATGCCAAATTTTCGGTCATTGCAATAAGAAGACCTCTCAACTTTACCATATCTATAGTATCTCTATCAAAGGTGCGTTCTGTAGAAATAGATTTGCGTTCCGAAAACGGAATTACCGGAGTATGATCTATACCATTAGCCCGTTTCCAGATCATGGTACCGTTAGCACCCAATACGCTTTGCATAATATCTATAGGCATTTCTTGCACCGTTTTTACTTTACGCAATCCTAAATTGCGTAGCGTCTGATACGTTTTATCGCCCACCATAGGTATCTTCTTAATAGAAAGCGGTGCCAAAAAAGGTTTTTCATAACCATAATCTATTTTCATTTGGTTATTGGGTTTTGCCTCATTGGTAGCCACCTTAGATACTACCTTATTTACTGAGAGACCAAAAGAAATAGGGAGGCCTGTTTCTTTTGTAATGGTGTGGCGCAATTCTGAAGCATATTGGTAACACCCAAAAAAACGATCCATCCCGGACAGATCTGCATAAAACTCATCGATGCTCGATTTTTCGAACAGTGGTACTTTCTCTTTAATGATCTCGGTAACCACATCAGAATGTTTGCTATACGTTCCTGCATTACCTCGTATTACTATGGCTTCTGGACAAAGATCTCTTGCCATCTTCATAGGCATACCAGAATGCACCCCAAAAGCACGGGTTTCATAACTACAAGCAGCCACTACACCCCTATCACTAGTACCTCCAACCAACAAAGGACGATTTTTGAGTTCTGTATTAATAAGACGTTCTACAGACACATAAAAAGTATCCAAGTCTAAATGTAATATGGTTTTATGCATTTCTATTTGAAAATGTTTGACAATATATGGATTATTTCCAATATTTTGGATTATTTCCAAATAAAAACAACCTTTGTATATCTAAGCTTTTCTAAATAGCTTTGATTAAAAATTAATCTCATGCTAAATTCGGAACAACTGCAACATGCCTTTAAACGCTTTGATGCAGCCAATGAAAAAGATCCTAATACCGAGGTTTTCCAAGGAAAAATGTATCCTAAGGAGCTGTTATATGCGCATAGAATGACTACACAACTAAACCATTTTGCGCCTAATGCTTCTGAAGCCTTACAATTAACGGCACGCTGTCAGCATATATGTCGTTGGGAAATAGCTAGAGATGCTTATGCCATGAACAGAGAAGGGTATCTTAGATGGCGACAAGAGTTAAAAAAATTTCATGCCCAAAAGGCAACAAAAATCCTTAAAGAAGTTGGCTACTCGCAAGATATCATTGATAATGTCAGTTTTCTTTTGCAGAAAAAACAATTGAAAAAAAACCCCGAAACGCAAACGCTAGAAGATGTCATTTGTCTTGTTTTTTTGGCGCATTATTTTGAAGCTTTTGCAGCAAAACATCCAGAAGAAAAGACGCTAGATATTCTCCAAAAAACATGGCGAAAAATGTCTTCTAAAGGTCAGCAAGCAGCGTTAAAATTACCGCTTTCTACAGATGCATTGGAATTGATTTCTAAAGCTATTAGCTAAATATAATACAACCCATGTCCCTTTTTCGTTAATGAACACGTATTGCAATAGGCATTTAAAAAGAGTACAAACCAAGGTCATTTTAAAACAAAAAAGCCTAGACTTTCATCTAGGCTTTTTCTCTGTACCTCGGGTGGGAATCGAACCCACACTCCTTGCGGAACCGGATTTTGAATCCGGCGCGTCTACCAATTCCGCCACCGAGGCAAATTTGCAGACTGCAAAACTATAAAATAATTTGATTTTCCCTATAAAAATAACGACAATTATCCTTTAGCAACTCAAATTAATTTATAAATTTGCACCTCCTTAATTAAAGAGGAGTCAAAAAACTAGATTACAACACATTAGACATGTCATACACCGTTCCTGAACCAAAAATTTTTGCTTGTAATCAGAGTACTGCCTTGGCAGAAAAGATTGCTAAAAGCTACGGTGCCAATTTGGGTAATGTTCACTTTTCTAGATATAGTGACGGGGAATTTCAGCCCTCTTTTGAAGAATCGGTTAGAGGAGCCCGAATTTTTATTATTGGATCTACCAATCCGAGCTCTGAAAATTTAATGGAAATGCTGCTTATGCTAGATGCTGCCAAAAGAGCTTCTGCAAGGCATATTACTGCTGTAATGCCCTATTTTGGTTGGGCAAGGCAAGACCGTAAAGACAAACCAAGAGTTCCTATTGCTGCAAAATTAGTTGCTAAAATGTTAGAAGCTGCAGGAGCAACACGTATCATTACCATGGATTTGCATGCAGATCAGATACAAGGTTTCTTTGAAAAACCAGTAGATCATTTATTTGCTTCTACCATTTTTCTACCCTACCTAAGATCATTGAACCTGGATAACCTTACAATAGCTTCGCCAGACATGGGAGGTTCTAAACGAGCTTATGCTTATTCTAAAGCTTTAGAAAGCGATGTAGTTATCTGTTATAAACAGCGTGCTAAAGCCAATGTAATATCGCACATGGAGCTTATTGGAGATGTACAAGGAAAGAATGTAGTTCTTGTAGATGATATGGTAGATACCGCAGGAACACTAACCAAGGCTGCAGATTTAATGATGGAACGAGGAGCACTTAGTGTACGTGCTATTACCACGCATGGATTATTGTCTGGTAATGCCTATGAAAAAATAGAACAATCGCAGTTACTGGAATTGATCGTTACTGATTCTATTCCTGTAGAAAGTAAAACAGATAAAGTAAAAGTACTCAGCTGTGCAGAATTATTTGCAGATGTAATGCAAAGAGTACATCATAACACCTCTATAGCATCTAAGTTTTTAATGTAGCGCTTGTCGCAATCATTATGCTAACTTGGATGATAAACTATAGCCTTACAAATACGAATTATTAATTTTTAATATATATAATGAAGTCAATTACAATTAAAGGATCAGAAAGAGAAAGCGTGGGCAAAAAGGCAACTAAAGCCCTACGTAATGCTGGAAAGGTTCCTTGCGTAGTATACGGAGGAGAAAAACCATTACACTTTTCAGCAAACGAATTAGCGTTCAAAAATTTAGTGTACACTCCAAATGCTCACACAGTTGTGGTTGAGTTAGAAAATGGAGATAAGGTGGATGCTGTATTACAAGACATTCAGTTTCACCCGGTAACGGATAAAATTCTGCATATAGATTTTTATCAACTTTTTGCAGACAAAGAGGTCACCATGAATATTCCTGTTCGTTTACTAGGAAATTCTCCTGGGGTACGTAATGGAGGTCGTTTATTATTTAGAAAAAGAAAACTTGCTATTAAAGCGTTACCAGATAAGTTACCAGATTTCTTTGATATCGACATTTCTAAGCTTAAAATTGGAAGTAATATTTCTGTTGCTTCTTTATTAAATGATGACTTTTCTATCCTTCACCCAGATAGCACCGTAGTTGTACAGGTTAAAACTGCACGTACTGCTATTGTTGATGAGGAAGAAGAAGAAGAAGGTGAAGAAGGCGAAGAGGGTGCAGCAGCTGAAGGTGGAGATGCTCCAGCAGCTGAAGCGGCCGCAGAAAGCAATGAATAAATTGTTTTAAAGGATTTTTATAAAAAGCATCCGCCTATGGCGGATGCTTTTGTATTTTTAGCTTGCGTAATTACACCTATGCTGCAGTTTATAAAAAGATTCTTTAAGACAAGAGAACATACCATTTTAGCGGAAACAGATCGTATGAAAAAATTTTTAGTTGTTGGACTAGGAAACATTGGACCAGAATATACCGATAC
>CAZWVO010000242.1:0-4240 GCA_964637535.1 uncultured Flavobacteriaceae bacterium | reverse complement strand
GTGCAATTCTGGAAGACCATAAACAAATTCCTTATCGCCTAACTTAGCGTCTGCATCTAGTCTAAAATCGTTGCTGAGGTCTATAACTTTAGTTTTATCCGAAAACTCGTGCGCCTGCAAAAACTTTGTAGAATTTCCATGACCTAGGCATAAGAATACCACGTCTATAGCTAGGTTTACTTGGCCCGTAAATTTTAAATCCGTAATACCGTGTAAATCAGGATGTGCTTCGGCAATGTACTTTCCAGCTCTTGTAGTGCTGTATACAAAATTGATACTTACATTTTGATGTTGCAATAGCAACCTTATCAGTTCTCCTCCAGTATAACCGGATCCGCCTATTATTCCTGCCTTAATCATATGCTTGATTTACGTGATTGTATATTTTTCCGGCATTTGCCTGTATGGTAATAAACCCTTTGGCTTCAGCAGCGGTCCATCCTTTATTCATTTCTCCATAGCTTCCAAAATCGGCGTTCATTAAATCGTGTTCAGAAGATATTCCATGGAGTTCAAAGCGGTACGGGTGTAGGCTAACATAGACTGTTCCTGACACCTTTTTTTGCGTATCCGTAAGAAAAAGTTCAATATTTCGCATTACAGCATCCAAGTACTGCCCTTCGTGCAACAACATTCCATAAAAATTACCTTGTTGTTCCTTCTGGTATTGTTGCCATTTGGTAAGGGTATGTTTTTCTAAAAGATGATGTGCTTTAATAATAATTAAAGGCGCAGCAGCTTCAAAACCAACCCGCCCTTTAATTCCTATAATAGTATCTCCAACATGAATATCTCTACCAATAGCATAGGCAGAAGCAAGCGATTGAAGGGTGTTAATGTTATTTACAGGGCTATCTGTTATTCCATCAATAGCGGTAAGCTCTCCTTTTTCAAAAGACAGTTCAACAGTAGTAGGGGTGTTGTTTTTTAACTGACTAGGGTAGGCACTTTCGGGCAACGCATTTTTAGAAGTAAGCGTTTCATCTCCTCCAACAGAGGTTCCCCACAGTCCTTTATTAATAGAATATTTAGCCTTTTCCCAAGCATACGCTACTCCGTGTTGTTGGAGATAGGCAATCTCTGCTTCTCTAGAAAGTTGCTCATCTCTAATAGGTGTAATAATCTGAATTTCTGGAGCGATGATCCGGAAAATTAAATCGAAGCGAACCTGATCGTTTCCAGCTCCAGTACTCCCATGAGCAATATAATTTGCTCCAATTTTCTTGGTATGTTGTACAATCTCTATGGCCTGAACAATACGTTCTGCACTAACAGAAAGTGGATAGGTATTATTTTTAAGGACATTCCCAAAAATGAGGTATTTCACTACTTTTTCGTAGAAGGTTTGTACCGCATCTATACTAGTATAGGTTGTTGCTCCTAAGGCTAAGGCCTTATTTTCTAAAGCTTTTATTTCTTCTGCAGAAAACCCACCTGTATTCACACTTACGGCGTGTACTTCAAAACCCTTTTCTTTGGATAGGTATTTGGCGCAATACGAGGTGTCTAAACCTCCGCTATAGGCTAAAACTAATTTATTCATGTTTTTTTCTTTTTAAGAATAGCTGTTCTTTAATACTTTTTAATCGTTTAAAGGCTTTTCCGTTTACGTTCTTTTTAACAGGCTTTTTGTTGATGAGCATCATACAACATTCCAGTGCAGAGGCACATTTTGCGTTCTGTTCTGGTAAGAACATCAAAATTTTTACAGGTTTGGCATCCCTTCCAAAATTCTGGGTCGTCTGTCAGTTCAGAAAAAGTGACGGGTTTGTACCCTAACTCGTAATTAATCTTCATTACTGGCAAGCCTGTTGTAATACCAAATATTTTGGCCTCAGGAAATTTCTGAAGTGATAACTCGAAAACCGCTTTTTTAATTTTTTTTGCAAGCCCCTGCTTCCTATAATCAGGATGTACTATTAGACCAGAATTGGCTACAAATTTCTCATGTTCCCATACTTCAATATAGCAGAAGCCTGCAAAAGCTTCTTGGTCTAAAGCTATAATGGCGTTACCATTTTGTAACTTCTTTCTGATGTATTCTGGGGTTCGTTTGGCAATCCCAGTGCCACGGACCTTTGCAGATGCTGCAATGGTGTCGCAAATGATAGAAGCGTACTTAAAATGCGATTCGTTAGCAATAATTAGTTCCATTGCCAATTCAGGTTTAATAATAAAAAATAAAAGAAAAAGTTGTTGTGTTTTGCGGAAATGGACTCACCTATCTCCAATATAAGAGTGCACCCTTACGGGCGACGGCGTGCAGGCGTAAAGGGAACAGCTAGTAGTGCGTTCCAAACAAAAAGATTGTAGTGTTGTTTTGTCTTCATTACGGGGTAAATGTACAAATTACTAGGAAAGGACAATGGCCAAAGGTTAATTTTTCTGAAATAACAATTTTTGCCCCTTTAATCTTATAATTTCATAAATTAGTAAGCCGTATACTGCAATATATTCAACGGCAAGAAGCGACAAGTTTTCTTTAAACGCATCATTGGAATATGCCCAGTAGCTTAAAATAACCACTCCGGACCATAGTAAGGAAAATCTAAAGGAGGTAAAAACTGTGAGTAAAACAAGGAAAGCAATATACCAAGGATGTACTGTGGTAGACATTGCGTAGTAGAGTGCAAGCACCCATAGCATAGA
This sequence comes from uncultured Flavobacteriaceae bacterium, assembly GCA_964637535.1. Classification (GTDB taxonomy): domain Bacteria; phylum Bacteroidota; class Bacteroidia; order Flavobacteriales; family Flavobacteriaceae; genus CANMSI01. The sequence continues at coordinate 1,591 of CAZWVO010000242.1, read as the reverse complement.
GGCAATTAATACCTCTAATTTTTTGTTCGCTCTTAGAAAAGTAAACAGGAGTACAAAGGCTATGGTAAGCAATGGGGTGATTTTTCCATACGATTTAATCAACTCCCAAGGTTTGACATCAAAACCACCAGCAATGTGTTTAATTCCATTATACAAGCCCGCGTTAAATTCAAAGTTAGAAAACCACAAACCTATAGTTTCGGAATAATTAGTAATAAATTCTGACGAAAAAAAAGGAAGCAGTAGCAAGACTCCGGTACCACCTATAACCAAGTAAAAAGGAATACTTTTCTTAAATCCATAATGCTTTAAAAATAGAGGCAAAAAAAGAAGTGGAACTAATTTTACGGCAATAGATAAGGTATAGATAATAGCAGCAGGAAGCCATTTTTTCTGTGCAATAAGGTACATGGCCCAAACAAAGAAAAACAACATTACTCCTTCAAAATGAAGGTTCCCGCTAAGCTCTATTACAATTAGAGGGTTTAAGAAATACCAAAAAATTAGATGTGTTGATTTATTGAGGTGTTTTAATAGCTTTCTACCAAAGTAAACAATACCAATATCTGCAAGAATAATACTAAGCCGCATTACTACTACGGATCCTAAAATTGTTTTTCCACCAAGCAGTGCAGCTAATGAAAAAAGCAGCTGGTTAATTGGAGGGTAGTTGCTATAGTGCCTAGCGCTTAGGCTACCCATACCATTATAGAGCTGTTCTGCGTTGGCTATGGCAAGATCTTGCTGAGAAATTAAGGTGTCGGGAACCTGCAGATACGGGTTTAAACCGTTAATTATCAACTCTCCATCCCAAATAAAGCGGTAAAAATCTTGAGATAAATTAGGGATAGTTAACAAGAAAACAAGCCTAAAAAGGATGCCCGCGACAAGGAGAAATTTGAAATTCCATTTTTCAAACTGAATAAGTTTGAAACATAAGAAAAAGCAGGCTCCAAAAAGAGTAATTAATTTAAAGAATTGCGTTCGCTCCAGGTCGTACGCAAAGGCACCATAAAAAAGAAGACTCACCAATACCATTAAAATAGGGAATTTGTGAAGTTTCCAATAAGCAAATCCGTTTAGTTGCATGGGCCGATTACCTTGGTCTAGTAGGTAGAAAAATAAGGAAATAAAATGAAACGACTCATCAAATTTTTAAGGATGCGACCTTAAAAAGCGAGGAAGACGAGTATAGGTGTAGCATGTTTAAATTAAGCCTTGGCAGTCAGGGATTTAAAAAACACGAATCCAAATCCTAAAAACAACATAAAATGAAAAGGGAATAATCCAAAATCATTTAAAGGGATAGCACTGTACATTCCAAAAAGGAAATAGATCATCAATGCCGCTTCTAAGATCATGTTAGGGGATAGTTTTTTGGCTAGGTATTTATTTCCTTTCCAACTATCTGAGAGGTTATTAATATTAAATTTTGGCGTGCGTACAAATTCACTCCGTTTTCCAATATGTCCTTCTAAAACGGCCATAGAGTTGTGCAGCGAGAATCCAAGTGCTACAGAAAAGAAAGTAAAGAAGAGTTTAATATAATCTACAAAATTATCAAAACTGCTTCCTTGAATGCTCTTATAGG
>CAZWVO010000241.1:0-4249 GCA_964637535.1 uncultured Flavobacteriaceae bacterium | reverse complement strand
GTATAATTCTGCAAAAAAAGAGGTATGCGCAGTATTTAAGAAGGAATATTTATCCATGAACAATTTTAACTAGCATTTGCACGTTAGATTGGTAAAAATACAACATTTAACATTTCTATACTTATCTTAGTTGTGATAATTGGCAAAAAACCAATCAAATGTTACAAATAAAAAAAAACCACTTTAAACTTCTCTTTACAGGAGTATTGCTATTCTTTTTTACAATCTCTTCGCATAGCCAGACGGCTAATGCTCAGAGCGAATTTTGGAACAAGGTGCGTTTTGGTGGCGGAATTGGTCTAGGTTTTGGAAACAACAGCTTTAACGCGTCGGTATCGCCCAGCGCCATATATCAGGCAGATAATCAATGGGCATTTGGTACGGGACTCATCTTTAACTATTCTACGTTTAACGATGCTAGGTTAGTAGCTTATGGAGCAAATGTACTAAGCTTATTTAACCCTATAAATGCCATACAGCTATCTGCAGAATTTGAAGAACTCCGAGTAAGTAGAACTTTAGAAATTAACAACGCTCCCGATTTTAAGGAGTCGTATTGGTACCCTGCCTTGTACTTAGGCGTTGGATATACCAGCAGAAATATCACTTTTGGGATTCGTTATGACGTGCTTTACGATGCTTCTACCAGCATTTACGCAGATCCTTGGGCGCCTTTTGTTCGCGTCTATTTTTAAGCCGTGTAGTTTGTTTTTAACCATACTTTTTGCCACACCCGTTTTAAGATTAAAAACGCTACTTTCCTTGCTACTTCTACAGTATCTGTTGCTGTAATGTTTTTAAAATCACGCTCGGGCACATCCACTACATACAGTAGGTTAAGATATACCGTAAACTGCTCCATTAGCAACCTGAATACTTTTTCATGAAGTGTTGTAAAAAGCTCCTCTGGAGTAATCGCTACTGGCAAAGCAATAGCTACGTTTGCCAGTTCAAAATCTTTGCGCACTTGCGCTACTGTTTTACCGTAAAGGTTCTGCTCTACAGCATGCGCCAGTAACGCTTTTTCGTCCAAAAAATCATTTGCCATGTTGTAAAAAAATCAAAGCTTGTTATTCTCCCTTGTATACCACGCCGTTTTTCATAACAAAAACTACATTTTCAAGTGTAGCAATAGTATCTAAAGGATTAGCTTCTACCGCTATGATATCTGCCAAAAAACCAGCTTTAAGTTGTCCTAAATTAGCTTCCATTCCTAGTAACTCTGCATTTGTTATTGTGGCAGATTGCAAGGCTTTCATGGGAGGCATTCCTACCTCAACCATATAACCAAATTCTTTAGCATTAAGCCCATGTGGAAAAACTCCTGCGTCTGTACCAAAAGCAATAGGAACTCCTTTCTTGTATGCCCTTCTAAACATGTCTTGAATTAAAGGTCCTATTTCACTTGCCTTTTTAGCCACCACTTCTGGGAAAAATCCTGGCACTTTAGCCTTCTCTTCCACTTGTTTCCCAGCAGTAATTGTTGGCACTAAAAAAGTATTGTATTGCTTCATCAGATCCATAGTTTCATCACTCATATAGGTGCCATGCTCTATGGTTTTAATTCCGCCTTTTATTGCTCTTTGCATTCCCTCATCGCCATGTGCATGGGCTGCAGTAAGCATCCCATAATCATTAGCTGTAGCTGTAATTGCTTTTATTTCTTCTATGGTAAACTGCGGATTTTGCCCGTTTTTAGCCACACTTAACACGCCACCAGTAGCCGTGATTTTAATGACATCAGAACCGTCTTTATAGCGTTGTCTTACTGCTTTTTTTGCATCTTCAGGAGAGTTTATCACCCCGTCTTTTGGCCCGGGATTTCCAGTAAGTTCTTTACGCATTCCATTGGTAGGATCTGCGTGTCCTCCGGTAGTGGCTATGGCCTTACCTGCCGTGAAAATTCTAGGGCCCGGAACAGTCCCCCTATCTATCGCATTCCGCAAAGCAATATTAACCCCGGTACCCCCTAAATCTCTCACCGTAGTAAAACCTGCCATAAGTGTTCTTTTTGCAAATACAGTAGACTCAAAGGCTACATCTGCCTCATTTTGAGTAAACCGATCTGTATATGTTTTTGGGGTAAACTCCTGCTCAATATGTACATGCATATCAATAAAACCAGGAAGTATTGTTTTATTTTTTAAGTCGATAATTTTATCATTAGCCCCTCCAGAGACGAATCCATTTTCAATGCTTTTTATGGTATTTCCAGAAATCACAATTGTTTTTTGCGCGCTTATCTTTCCCGATTTCATGTCAATAATATTACCGCATTGCAAATAGGTATCCTGCGCCTGAAGCCCTACAAAGGCCATTATTAGTACTATTAAACTAATGTTTTTTTTCGTTTTCATATTTTATCTCAGGTTGATTACTTTCGAATTTGTTGTTCCCAGTCCCAGGCAGATTTCATAGCTTCATCTAAGGTAGAATGTGCTTGCCACCCTAAAAATTTATTTGCTTTAGTAGTGTCGGCATACGCTGTTGTAATATCACCTTCTCTCCGAGCTACTATTTTAAAATTTAGCTTCCGCTGAGATACGCGTTCAAAGCTGTTAATAACCTCCAAAACCGAGCTTCCCTTACCCGTGCCTATATTAAATACTTCGTAATTATCATCCTGCTTATCTTCAATCAATCGATGCAATGCGGCTACATGTGCTTTGGCAAGATCTACGACATGAATGTAATCTCTAATACATGTGCCATCTGCTGTAGGATAATCTCCACCATATACTGAAAGTTCTTCTCGTACACCAGCTCCAGTTTGCGTTATAAAAGGCACTAAGTTCTGTGGAACCCCTAAAGGTAACTCACCTATTTTAATACTTGGATGAGCACCAATGGGGTTAAAGTATCGCAGCGATATTGCCTTTAAATTAGCATTTACTTTACAGCTATCTCTAATAATTTCCTCTCCTATTTGTTTTGTATTTCCGTAGGGAGATACAGCCGTTTTAATTGGGGCGTCTTCCGTAATAGGCATGATATCCGCCTGACCATATACAGTACAAGATGAACTAAAAATAAAATTTGAGCCAGCTACTTTCTGTATTTGTTGCAATAAATAAACCAAAGAACCAAGATTGTTTTCATAATACAACAAAGGTTGTTCTACACTTTCACCAACTGCTTTAGAGGCTGCAAAATGAATAACACCAACAATATCTTTATGCTGATTAAAAAAATTTACAACTTCCTTTTTTTCTCTTAAATCTAGTTTTTGAAATAAAGGTGTTTTTCCAGTAATTGCCGTTATTCCCTTTAAAACATCTTCACTTGCATTTGAAAGATTGTCAATAATAATTACTTCAAAACCCTCGTTTTGAAGTTCAACCACGGTATGCGACCCGATAAAACCAAGCCCACCTGTTACCAATATTTTCATATTTATTCTTCTAAAAAATCAATTATAGTTTTTGTAATATACTCAATTTGTTCATCATCAAGTTCTGTATGCATAGGTAAAGAAATAACCTGCTTAACCAGTTCATTGGTGTTTGGAAAATGAGCTTCATCGTAGCGTTTATCTGCATAGGCTTTTTGAAGATGCAAAGGAATGGGATAATATATACCACAAGGAATTTCCTTTGCGTTCAAATGTGCCGCTAGCGCATCTCTATCTGCATGAAGCACCTTTATGGTATATTGATGAAAAACATGACAATCACAAGTATCGCAGATGCTTTCACAGCCATTTCCTGTTTTGGGAACTATAATGTTTTTACAATTTTCAAAAGCTTTAGTATACTTCAGCGCGGCTGCTCTTCTTTTCGCATTATATGTATTTAACAAAGGAAGTTTTGCATTGAGTACAGCAGCCTGTATGGAATCCAATCTAGAATTTACCCCTACTACATCATGATGGTATCTTTGGTACATTCCATGATTTACGATACCCCGCAGGGTATGAGCCAAATCGTTATCATTTGTAAAAATAGCACCTCCATCACCATAGCACCCTAAATTTTTAGAAGGAAAAAAGGATGTCGCTCCCACATGTCCCATAGTACCCGACATTACTTTAGATCCGTCTTTATAAGTATACGTAGCTCCTATTCCCTGAGCATTATCTTCTATGACATATAAATTATGTTTTTCAGCAATTTCTAAGATTGCTTCCATATTAGCACACTGCCCATATAAATGTACGGGAACTATGGCTTTTGTCTTCGGGGTAATTGCCTTTTCAATAGCTTCAGGTATAATATTAATGGTATCTCGATCTACATCTACAAGTACGGCA
>CAZWVO010000240.1:0-4249 GCA_964637535.1 uncultured Flavobacteriaceae bacterium | reverse complement strand
GAGTAATATATATGGGCTTATGAAAAGGGCTAATTTGAGCTTCTTTACAGGCAAAGAGTGCGTCTACTAAACCCAATTGCGATGTAGTATCTAATTGCTCTCCTGTTTTTACTGCCAAGGTTTTACATAACGTTTTAGCCAAAATATCGGTCTGAGAAAAACCTTCTTTAGCAGCATCTAATTGATGGTCCGCAATAAGCTGATCTAATACGATATGTACTTCACTTTCTGGCACTCCTACCGGCAATCCACTTATGGTAATCGTTTCCTCTTTTATAGCATCAAAAATAAAACCTAAAGTAGTAAGACTTTCTTGTAACTCCTTAACAATTGAAATTTCTGTAGTAGAAAAAGTTAGGGCCAACGGAAACAACAGCTGTTGACTAACCGTTTCTTTAAGGGTCATGTTTTTTAAGAATTTTTCATATAGCACCCTTTGGTGTGCCCTACTTTGATCTATAATAACCATACCAGACTTAATGGTAGTTACAATATATTTTCGTTTTAATTGAAAGGTAGTAACCCCACTTTCTGTGGCAGGCAATTGCTCTTCAAAAAGTGCCCCTGTACCCATATCAGATTCAAAACTAACACTACTAAAAGCCTTTTCCGAATCCATCTTAGAGGCAACACCTACATACATACTATCCCATCCCTTGGCACTGGTTTTGGAATAACCACCTCCCTTAGAAGGCGTATTCATAGCTGCCGAAAATGGATTAAACCCAGCATCAACAGTTACACCAGGAACATGAGCTTCCTTGTTCTTATAGGCATAAGGCGTTTCCAAGTTTTGATCTTGTTCAAAATCTAAGGCTGGCGCAATATTAAACTGCCCTAGGCTGTGTTTTATGGTAGCTCTTAAAATGGCGTACAACGTATGCTCATCGTCAAATTTTATTTCGGTCTTAGTAGGGTGAATATTAATATCTATAGACTGAGGGTCAACTTCTAAAAATAAAAAGTAACCCGGAAAATGATCTGGTTTTATCAAACCTTCAAAAGCGGCTAGTACCGCATGATGTAAATACGGACTCTTAATAAAGCGGTTATTCACAAAGAAAAACTGTTCTCCCCTACTCTTTTTAGAAAATTGAGGTTTACAAATAAACCCACTAATCGTAACCACTTGGGTTTCTTCCAATACTGGAACCAATTTTTCATTGGTTTTTCCTCCAAAAATATGAACAATACGTTGACGGTAATTTTCTGATGGAACATTAAACAGTTCACTTCCATTATGGTAAAAATAAAAACCAATGCCCGGGTGTGCCATGGCAACCCTATGAAATTCATCTGTAATATGACGTAATTCTACCGTATTCGATTTTAAAAAATTTCTACGTGCGGGAATATTATAAAAAAGATTTTTTACCGCAATGGAAGTTCCTTTAGGAGTTGCAACTACCTCTTGAAAAAGTATTTTACTACCTTCAATTTTAAGATGGGTTCCTAGTTCTTCTTCAGAAGTACGGGTATGCATTTCTACATGCGCAATAGCAGCTATAGAAGCTAAAGCTTCTCCTCTAAACCCCTTTGTATTTACCTGAAAAAGGTCTTCCGCCACTCTAATTTTAGAAGTGGCATGGCGTTCAAAACTTAATCGGGCATCCGTATCGGTCATGCCCATACCATCATCAATAACCTGAATTAGTGTTTTACCCGCATCTTTAACAATAAGTTTTATGCTTTTTGAACCAGCATCTATAGCATTTTCTAGTAGCTCCTTAACTACAGAAGCAGGTCGCTGTACTACTTCTCCTGCTGCAATTTGGTTAGCAACATGGTCCGGCAAAAGTTGAATAATATCTGCCATTAGCCCGTGGTGAAAATAGATAGATCAAAATCAATAATATACAGGAAAATAAATACCAGAATAGCCGTAATAACTAACATGCGAAGTCTTAGATTACGGTCTCCCTCTTTTTTTAAATCAGACATGGCACTACCCCATTTGCCTTTAAGGCCTTTTGGGCTATCTACTGTAGAGCGGTACTTATCTAATTTATGCTCCATTTTAAATGGGCTCCCCTCGTCCTTATTATCGTAATAACGAGGCGAGTAACTATATTTTTTATTCTTACGAAGCTTTGTAAATTTTCCCATAATACTGCTCTTTTCAAAGTTAATTAAAATCAAAAAGAATGCCGTAGTTCCCTTCCTAAAAAATATTAACAGATTTTGCCCTTAGTGACTATTCTGGAAAAAAATGGCTGAAGTAATTTATAAGTGGGCTCAAAAAAACCAATGAGCATATTAGGCTTTGCCTAAGTTAATCATCTTAATAGCGGCTATTGCCGCTTCTACACCCTTATTTCCGTGTTTACCTCCACTACGGTCAATAGCTTGTTGCAGTGTATTATCTGTAAGTACACAAAAAATAACAGGAACATCAAATTGTACGTTTAAAGCAGCAATGCCTTGTGCAGTGGCGCTACATACAAAATCAAAATGTTTTGTCTCTCCTTGTATTACACTTCCAATGGCTATTACTGCATCTACGGGGTGGGATGCCATCATCTTTTTACATCCAAAAGTAAGTTCAAAACTTCCAGGCACGTTCCAACGCCTAATGTGCGATTCCTGCGCTCCACAGTCTAAAAGTGCTTCTATAGCCCCTTTATAAAGGCCTTCAGTAATCTCACTATTCCATTCAGAAACAACAATCCCAAACCGAAGGTCCTTCGCATTTGGGATTGTTGTCTTATCATATATAGATAAATTGGTATGTGCTGTAGCCATTACTATTTGTTTTTGGCCATTCCAATAAACGCATCAATAGTTTTAGCTTCATCAGAAGCTGAAAATTCATCTTTAATACGTTCAAAGTATTGCAATGCTTTTTCTGCCTGATCCAATTCTAAAGCCGTTATACCTGCTTTGTACAAAAATCGAGGTGTTGTAAAATCGTTAACCTCTTCTCCAAGTGCCTTTTCATAGTATCCCAGTGCTTCCGAATCCTGTCCCAATTGCGCAAACGCATCTCCTATACCTCCATAAGCAAGTGCTCCAGTAATCATATCATCTGCGCTATATTTTTCCAAATAATTAATTGCGCTTTCGTATTCTTGTAACTGCAAATACGACATTCCAGCATAGTACTTAGCTAAATTAGCAGACTTTGTACCACTATAATTAGTAATAATATCAATAAAACCGTACTTCCCATCTACCCCCTCTAAAGCAAGCGTAAATAAGGAATCTTTAGCGGTTTCATCTGCTAAAGCTTGGTTAAAATGTTCTTGCGGATAAAACAGTTCATTAGCGGCATTATTATCTTTAGGCTGTACAATAAATTGCTGGTACGCTAGATATCCTAACACTCCAACTGCAATTACGCCGATAACCCCTAAAATGTAATTCTGATTTCTGGCAACCCACTCTTCGGTCTTGGAAGCCCCTACATCCAGACTGCTAAAAACTTCGGCCGTAGTACTGTTTTGTTCATCAAAACTTGCCTCTTCAGCTTTATTCTTTGGTTTATGTCCTCTCTTTTTATATGTCGCCATTGTTCTTTTAATTGGTCGCGCAAAAATAAAGTTTTTATCCAAAACCGAAAGGGTATTTATTCGTTATTTTTCGATATTTTGCGTGCCAAGTAGCCACAGCAATTAAAAATGGCTATAGAAAAGATGGTTTTAAAGAAGTTATCACTCGTAAATTATAAGAATTTTGAAGCGCAAAATTTTGAGTTCAATACCAAAATTAACTGCTTTGTTGGTAACAACGGAATAGGGAAAACGAACATCCTAGATGCTATCTACCATCTTTCTTTTGGAAAAAGCTACTTTAATCCTGTTGCTTCCCAAAATATTAAACACGGAACGGACTTTTTCGTGGTAGATGGGGAGTTTCAAAAAAACGAAAGGCAAGAAAAAATCATTTGCAGTCTAAAGCGGGGGATGAAAAAAACAATAAAACGCAATGGAAAAGCATATGAGCGACTCTCTGAGCATATTGGTTTATTGCCCTTAGTGATGATTTCTCCTTCGGATAGAGATCTTATTATTGAAGGCAGTGAAACCCGAAGAAAATTTATAGATGGCGTTATTTCCCAATCCGACAAAAACTATTTACAAACGTTAATTAAATACAATAAAGTTTTAGCGCAACGTAATTCGTTGTTGAAATATTTTGCTGTAAACCAAACTTTTGATGCAGATACCTTAGGGGTCTATAACGAGCAACTAAATGCGCTAGGTACTGTAATTTTTAACAAACGCGTGACGTTTCTAGACGCCTTTATTCC
>CAZWVO010000239.1:0-4265 GCA_964637535.1 uncultured Flavobacteriaceae bacterium | reverse complement strand
GCATCTACGTTCCCTGTTTCTTTTGAGGTTCTTACATCTTTCACTAGCTTATAGGGGTGCATGACATAATTTCTTATTTGTGAACCCCATTCTATTTTCATTTTAGAGGACTCTATTTCTGCACGGGCCTCCTGTTTTTTTCGAAGCTCTATTTCGTACAACTGCGACTTAAGCATTTTTAAAGCAGTGGCCCTATTATCGTGTTGCGATCTAGAGTCGGAACAGGAAATTTGAATTCCAGAAGGTTTATGTACCAGTTGTACTTTTGTTTCAACCTTATTCACATTTTGTCCACCAGCACCGCTAGAGCGAGAAGTTGTAATTTCAATATCTGATGGGTTTACGTCTACCTCAATACTGTCATCTACAAGGGGGTATACATATACAGAAGCAAAAGAAGTGTGCCGCTTGGCATTGCTGTCAAAAGGGGAAATACGTACTAATCTATGCACTCCGTTTTCTCCTTTCAGCCATCCAAAAGCAAAATCGCCTTCAATTTCCAAGGTTACGGTTTTTATGCCAGCTACGTCACCAGCCTGGTAATTAAGCTCTTTAACCTTGTACCCATTTTTTTCGCTCCACATCATATACATACGCATTAGCATAGAAGCCCAATCACAGCTTTCCGTGCCCCCAGCGCCTGCAGTAATTTGCAATACTGCAGTAAGATCATCACCTTCCTCAGAAAGCATGTTTTTGAATTCTAAATCTTCTACAGTGGTAACCGCTTTGGTATATTGAGCAGTAACTTCTTCTTCTGAGATTTCTCCTTCTTTATGAAACTCCATGAGTACCTCTAAATCCCCAATAAGTTGCTCTGCTTCTTTGTAACTATCAATCCATTTTTTTTTAGATTGTAGCACTTTCATCTGTTGTTGCGCTTTTTGCGGATTGTCCCAAAAGTTAGGAGCTAAGGTCTTTTCTTGCTCGTTTTCTATTTCTATAAGCTTGGCATCAATGTCAAAGATACCTCCTTAACGCACCTAGGCGCTCTATAAGATCTTTATGTTGATCTGATGTTGTCATTGCAGTTAACTTTAGCTGCAAAAATAGCACATATCTATGGTTGTACAATCAAATTTGTATACATTTAATGCCTGTAAAATGATTATTTATGAGACATTATCTTTGCCTATTCCTGCTCCTTGTAATAAGTAGCCAAGGGCTCAATGCACAGTTTGCTGAAAAAAGTAAGAACTTTCAAAAATTTAAGGGCTTTTTCAATTTTTATTATGATGATAGTACAGATAAAATGTACTTAGAAGTTAAGGAGCTTGACAAAGAATTTTTATATGTATATGATTTAAGTAGTGGTATAGGAAGTAATGATATTGGGTTAGATAGAGGGCAGTTAGGAAATGAACAGCTGGTGTATTTTAAAAAGGCAGGAAATAAATTGCTTTTGGTGCAACCCAATCTAAAATTTCGGGCACTTACAGATAATGTATTGGAAAAAAAATCTGTAGAACAGGCTTTTGCTAAATCCATTCTATTTGGCTTTCCCATAGTACAAGAAACCAAAGGAACATATATTATTGATATTACTCCTTTTTTACTACAGGATACGCATGGCGTAAGTGCGCGTTTACAGCGAACTCAGCAAGGGAGTTATTCCTTAGATACTTCTAAAAGTGCCTTAGCCCTAGAACGTACGAGAGCGTTTCCTAAAAACGTAGAGTTCGATGTTACGTTAACCTTTAAAGGGCAGCCCAAGGGGCAATACCTTAGTGCTGTTACTCCAAACGCTAGTTTGGTTACCGTAGCTCAGCATCATTCTTTCATTGAATTGCCAGATAATAAGTACAAAAAGAGGGTATTTGATCCTCGTTGTGGTTCATATCCTTTTTCCTATTACGACTATGCTACCCCAGTAGAAGACCCTATTCTAAAACGTTTTGTTACCCGTCATAGACTAGAGAAGAAAGATCCTTCTGCGGAAGTGAGTGAAGCTGTAGAGCCTATTGTGTATTATTTAGATAATGGTACTCCAGAGCCGGTTCGTTCTGCCTTGTTGGAGGGTGGTAAATGGTGGAATCAAGCATTTGAGGCCATCGGTTTTAAAGATGCTTTTCAACTTAAAATATTACCAGATGATGCAGACCCCTTAGACGCTAGATATAATGTTATTCAATGGGTACATCGTTCTACTAGAGGTTGGAGCTACGGAAGTAGCATTACTGATCCTCGAACGGGTGAAATTATTAAAGGACATGTGAGTTTAGGTAGTCTTCGTATCCGTCAAGATTTTTTAATTGCACAGGCATTAATGAATAAACCTTTTGCCCAAAAAGATGATAATGACAGTGCTATGCTTAAACTTGCTTTAGCGCGTATTAGACAGCTTTCTGCTCATGAAATAGGACATACCTTAGGTTTTGCCCATAACTTTGCGGCAAGTACCAACGGTCGTGCATCGGTAATGGACTATCCACATCCGCAATTTAAAGTAGTTGATGGAAAAATTGATTTTTCTGATGCCTACGATACTGGGATTGGAGCTTGGGACAAAGTTACCGTTGCCTATTCTTATACTGACTTCTCACAAACCAGCGACGAACAAGAAGGATTAAATGCTATTTTACAAAATGCGCATACGGCTGGACTACGTTATATTTCTGATAGTGACGCAAGACCAAGAGGTGGTGCCCACGCATATGCCCACCTATGGGATAATGGTAAAAGTGCAAGTAAAGAATTAGAAGATGTATTAGCGGTTAGGAAAATTGCTATTGATCAATTCTCCATAGATAACATTAGAAAAGGAGAAGCTAATAGTACCTTAGAAGATGTATTTGCCCCACTTTATTTTTTCCACCGGTATCAGACAGAAGCCGTGGCTAAAATGGTAGGTGGTTTAGATTATAATTATACGGTTAAGGGCGACGGACAAACTACAGTAGAACACATAGATAAGGCAATACAGCAACAGGCCTTGCAAAGCATTTTAAAAACAGTAGATGCCTCAATAGTCGCTATTCCTTCCGAAAAACTAAATTTATTTCCCCCTAGAGCACTTGGGTATGGAAGGAGTAGAGAGTCTTTTAAGGGAAAAACAGGCGTTTCTTTTGACGCCCTAGCTGCGCCAGAGACTGCTGCTGATATGACCCTTGGTTTACTATTGCATCCAGAGAGAGCCTCTAGACTTATTCAGCAAAAAGCTATCGATACAAAACAGTTAGGTTTTGAAGAGGTTCTTGATGCTGTAGTTGCTAATACCTTTAATAAATCGCATAGCAATGCATACTTAAATGAAGTGCAACGGCAAATTAATTTTCGGGTATTATTTCATTTCATGAATCTGGCTGCTCACAAAAATGTACATCCGCAAGTAAATGCTATAGCTAATCATGAACTCAGACAATTGAAGACTAGACTACAAGCTAAAAGCGATGTTTACAGTCCTGAAATGGTTCGTATAATTGATGCGTTTTATGCTCATCCGGCCGATTTTAAGGTAATCCCCGCTGCTAAAATTCCAGACGGCTCTCCTATTGGAATGGGCTGTATGTATTAACTTTTTTTTAGAAAATACGATGACCATAAATCTAATTAGTGACACGGTAACAAAGCCAACTCCGGGTATGTTGGATGCAATGTTAACTGCACCAGTAGGTGATGATGTGTTTAAAGCAGACCCAACAGTAAATGCCTTAGAAGAAAAAGTAGCTGCGCTTTTTGGTATGGAAGCTGCTTTGTTTTTTCCTAGTGGCACTATGGCAAACCAAACAGCCATAAAATTACATACCCAAGCTGGAGAGCAACTTATTTGTGATAAGTACGCCCATGTGTATAATTATGAAGGGGGAGGCGTTAGCTTTAATAGTGGCGTTTCTTGTAAGTTAATAGATGGACATAGAGGAATGATGTCTGCAGCGCAAGTTGCTGCTGCAATTAATCCGCCAGATTTTTACCACAGCCCCTTAACCTCGCTAGTGTGCATAGAGAATACTACCAATAAAGGGGGCGGTGCTTGTTGGAGTTTTGAAGAATTGAAAAGGATAAAAGATGTTTGTACAACACACAATCTTAGGTATCATTTAGATGGAGCACGTTTATGGAATGCTTTGGTTTCTAAAGGAGAAACTGCGGTACAATACGGACACCTGTTTGATACCATAAGTGTATGTCTAAGCAAAGGTTTAGGATGTCCAGTGGGTTCTATTTTAATTGGCTCTAAAGTTACTATTAATAAAGCCCTTAGAGTACGTAAGGTATTAGGAGGTGGAATGCGTCAGGCAGGGTATTTGGCAGCGGCAGGTATATAT
>CAZWVO010000238.1:0-4272 GCA_964637535.1 uncultured Flavobacteriaceae bacterium | reverse complement strand
GCTTAATATAGTACTTAATGTAATATATGGACGCTCCTGCTCTCATGGTAATGGTAATCATAATGATTAAGGCCAAACTAAACAACACCAACCACGGCTTATTTTTCAGCAAATCTTTTAAATCGCCAATAGCATTAGTTTTTTGGTTTGGTGGAGGCTGAATACGTTCTTTTGTTGTTAAAGTCACCACGGCAAATAGTACTGCCGCTATAAGGCCATAAACCAGCATGGTCAATTGCCAACCTAGTGCCTCATCGCCTTTTCCTAGATACTCAACCAAATCAAGGGTATAATAATTAACTAAGGTGGTGCCCGTAAAAGCTGCAATAAAACGAAAACTAATTAGCTCTGTTCTATCTTGACTTTTTGCCGTAATTACGCCTGATAATGCAGAATAAGGCACACTCAACACAGTGTACATTAACATCATAATGGAATAGGTACCATACGCCCAGAATAATTTTCCACCCTCGCCTAAATCTGGGGTAGTATAGGTTAATACGGCGGCCCCTGCCATAGGTACACCTCCTAGGAGTAAATAAGGTCGGTATTTCCCCCATTTTGATTTCGTTCTATCGGCAAGACCTCCCATTATGGGGTCTGTAAAAGCATCCACAATTTTAGTTACTAAGAACATGGTACCCGCTGCTGCTGCCGAAATTCCAAAAACATCAGTATAGAAATAAAGGAGAAAACCAGAAATATTAGCCCAGTAAAAATTAAAACCCAAATCCCCAAGACCGTAGCCTATTTTTTCACCTAATTTAATGGAAGATAATATGCTATTTTTATTTGAGGAGGATGCTTTCATACGTAAACGTTTAGTTAGAGAAGGCTAAAGGAAGTAATAAAAAAATCATTTTGCAATAATGAGTTTGTATTACAACTGTTTTCATCAGTTTTGTACGAAGGCTTAGATTTAATAGGAATAGCGAAGCATTAGATTAAACCTTTTGTTATTTTTAAGGTCTAAAGATAGGATAAAAGGACTTTTTTGAACGAAGAAACTTTAGTAACACAGTTACAACGTAAAGAAACGCAAGCTCATGGATTTGAGGTATTGGTAGATACTTACAAAGAGCGTCTTTATTGGCATATCCGAAGGATTGTGTTAAATCATGATGATGCCGATGATGTTTTACAGAATACGTTTATAAAAATTTTCAGAAATATTAAGGGTTTTAAGGCAGATAGTAAGTTGTACTCATGGATGTATCGGATTGCTACCAATGAAGCCTTAAGTTTTTTAAAAGCGAAATCCAGAAGACTTGGAATTAGTGATGAAAGTTTGCAGGAAACTATGGTTCAGAATTTAAGGGCAGATGTGTATTTTGACGGAAATGAAATTGAATTAAAACTGCAAGAAGCTATTGCAAGGCTTCCCGAAAAACAAAAATTGGTCTTTAATATGAAGTATTTTCAAGATTTAAAGTATGAAGAGATTGCTACAATTTTAGAAACTTCTGTTGGAGGCTTAAAGGCTTCGTATCATTTAGCGGTAAAAAAATTAGAAGCGTATTTAAATGAAGATTAAACCATTACACAAATTAATGGTCTAACATATAAATGGAAGAAAAGAAATCACATTTTAAACTCCCTGAAGGGTATTTCCAAGGTTTTACAGATCGTATCATGGATCGTATTTCCAAGGAAGATACTGTTTTACCAAAAACAGATGGTTTTACTATGCCAAAAGGGTACTTGGATAATTTTGATTTGAAAATTCCGCAAGAAATTGAAGAAAAAGAAACCAAAGTTATCTCGTTACCTAGCCGTAAGAAATGGTACTCAGCTAGTGTAGCGGTTGCAGCTATATTGCTCTTGTTTTTTGGAATACGTCAAATGAGCGTAGCGCCTGAGCTTACTTTTGAAGACCTTGCAGGTGCGGATATAGAAGCGTATTTTGAAACTAATGGGTTAGAGCTTTCTTCCTATGAAATAGCAGAATCAGTATCCGTAGATGATTTAAGCTTTACATCCTTTTTAGAAGAGGGTATGGAAGAAGATGTACTTTTAGAATACCTTGAAGAAAATGTAGAAGATTTTGAAAACTTAAACCTCGAAGAAGATGAATAAGAAATCTAGTTTAACCTTGGTTTTAATGTTCCTAATAACCCTAGTTGCCTTTGGTCAACATAAAGACGGGAATAAAGAACGTATTAAGCAATTAAAAGTAGCTCATTTAACAGAACAATTAGATCTTAGTTCTTCTGAAGCAGAGGCATTCTGGCCGATATACAACGCCCATGAAAAAGCGATGTTGAGCTATAGGAAAAGTGAAAAAGAAGCACAGTCTGTTATCAAAAGTGATGCTGCTGCTGCGCTTTCTGAATTAGAAGCAGGAAAGGCGCTCAATAAACTATTGACTATTAAGCAAGAAAAACACCAAGAACGTATTAGCTACATGAAGAAGGTAAGGAAAGTACTCTCTTCTAAAAAGACTTTACTACTTATAAAAGCAGAAGAAGGTTTTAACCGGCGCTTGTTAAAACAAATGCGGGAAAAAAGAAACCGATAATTACTACCTAAATGTCAACTTAGCAATTCGGTTTTTGCCTGCTGCATAGGCAATGCTATCATTTAAAAACTGAATGGTATAGAAAGATTCTTTGGATAATGTTTTCCAATCTTCTCCCCGATTTCCAGAATAGGAGATTCCGGTAAAACCCAGTGCTACCATTTCTTTTCCTTCTGAATTGGGTACAAATTGCACACAACTTTTATAGCCCGGCGCTTTCCCTTCTGCAAGTATCGTCCAATGCTTACCTCCATCTATTGTAAGTGCCTTGTTGGCGTGGTTGGACTCTGGTTTGGTAAAGTCTCCGCCAATGGCTATCCCAAGCATTTCATCATAAAAATCTATAGCATAAATTCCTTGTGTGGCTTCTTTATTTACTATGGGAGTGGTATATACCTCCCAGCTTTTTCCCTTATCTGGAGAAAAATAGACCGTACCACTGGTGGTAGCTACCCATGTTGTATTACCAATGGTCTCAATATTTGTATTACTGGCTGCAAAGGCACCTTCTCCTTCTGGCGCAACGGGCAATTCATTACAAGAAAGTTTATTCCATGTTTCCCCCCCGTCTCGTGTTATTAGCATTGCTAGGCAATCAGCAGTACTATCACCAATAGCAATACCCTCATCGTCATTCCAAAATCGTAATGCATCGTAAAAAACACCTTTTCCTTCTTCTTTATACACTAATTCCATAGTGCCTCCTAAGCCAGTTTTATACAATAAAGCTGGATTACCCACAGATAGCATAAAAAAATCATTCTTTGTATGGCCTACAGCTCTATACTCCGGCAACAAAGTGTCATACTCCTGAACATTAGTGCGTACTACTGCAGAATTGAGCTCTATACTGCCATATATACCATTACTACCAGCAAAAGCCAACGTATTTTTATCTAAAAATTCAATAGCACGTATGCTAACCGAATCTGTATACAATGATTCAATTTCAACAGAAGAAAAGGGAACTTTTTCTTGATGCTCCCCACAAGATATCAATAAACAAAAAACGGAACTTAAAATTAAATAACGCATGTTCTAAAAATACGTAAAAACATATATTTTAATTGCAAGTAGTTCGTTTATTTTAATTGCACTTCTAGTTAGGTCTCTTTTCCCGAGTTACTTCTTTTTCTAATTCTTCTATAGACAGGAGGCCATCCTTATTAGCATCTATACTAGAGAAAATTTCTTTTAATGGCCCTTTTGCTTCCTGAAGCGATATTTTACCATCCTTATCAACATCCATAAGTGCTACAAGCTGTCTGGCATCTGTCTGTCCCCTGCCTGGTCCTTGATCTTGACCCGCTGGAGGAGGTCCGCTGCGTTCTTCAGACTCAAATTCACCCATCAAACAACGACTAACGTATGGGAAATCTTTAGTCACTAGGTAGCGGTATTTTCCATCTATGGTAATCCCATTACATTCATCTAAATCTCCGGAACCCTCAATAAATTCATAATCTGCATTGAAAGTTCCATCATGATGGTCATTATCATCAATAGTCACACTGATTCCTGGTCTTGTATAGGTGCAATCTTCTCCTTCCCTGATTCCGTCTATTAGTTTATAACTAGGTTTATAGGCATTGCTTTTGGAATAATACATAGGAAATCCATCATGAGCAAAACCAATATGAACTAAATCCTCACCTCCATCGAAATCGTTAATAACAGCAGTTGGCGTACCGTGGTAATGATAGGCTCCCGTTGGTTGAACATGAGCATGATTAAAATCTAAGCCTAAATCTATG
>CAZWVO010000237.1:0-4290 GCA_964637535.1 uncultured Flavobacteriaceae bacterium | reverse complement strand
TCCTTAGAGTTAATAGCTCCAATGTGATCTACGTTTACGATATATGATTTGTGCGCTCTATAAAATTTGTTTTTCGGCAATTTTTCTAAATAGTCCTTTAACGGAGAACGCACCAAAAACTTTTTATCTACCGTATTTACTTCCAAGTATACATTATCTGCCTTGATAAACTGAATGTCTTCAAATTGAATGCGATAATACAGATGTTGTTTCTTTACAAAAATAGAATCTTTTAAAACCGAATTAGAAATAGGCTTGTCATCTTCAAAATGGGCTTCCCCTCCCTTAGCAGAATAATCAAAATTTGAAAGGGCAATTTCAATAGACGTATACAAGTCTTGTTGCTCAAATGGTTTTACCAAGTACCCGTTGGGTTTTACCATCTTGGCATTCTCTACTGTGGCTCTGTCAGAGTTAGAGGTTACAAAAATAAAGGGAATATTGTAATTGGATCTAATGTGCTTTCCAAGATCTATACCTGTTTTATCAGAGGCCAAGATAATATCAATCAAAACAAGATCTACATGCTTGGTCTTTAAAACTTCTTCTGCTTGTTCATAGACAATTACATTGTCTACAATTTCATATCCAATCTCTTCCAACATAGATTGCATATCATCAGCAATGATTACATTATCTTCTACAATAAGGATTCTAATGGGTTGTTCCAAAGTTTGGGCGGTTTAGGCGGTTAGTAGTCAAATTTACAAAAAATTATTAAACCCAATAAAAAAGAGCACAGATAGCAAGAAAGTACTCAAAGCTAACTTTTTAAGCTCTGGGTCTAATAACCCGGGATTATTTGTGCGATGGACTTTGATTAAGTGTATAAGCACAGGTATAAAAGCAAGCAGGGGAACTGCATTTTTCCAAGAAGTGTAATGCAATATAACATAGAGGGTTACAGCGCTTAGCGCCAAAAGCAATAACACCGTATGATAATATTTACCAGTGCTAAACCCCATCTTTACAACCATAGTGTTTTTTCCTGCATTTTTATCTGAAATATGATCTCTTAAATTGTTTAAATTTAACACCCCTGTACTTAGGAAACCAATAGCTGCAGCGGGTAAAACAATAGACCAAGGAATGTGTTTGGTATAAAGAAAAAAGCTGCCCAGAACACTTAACAAACCAAAAAATAGAAAAACAAAAACGTCTCCAAATCCATGGTAGCCGTATGCTTTGTCACCCATAGTATATCTAATTGCAGCCCAAATACTGGCAGCGCCCAACACTAAAAAGAGGATAATATACCATAGTTGTGCTAGTCCAAAAGCGCTATAGACTAATGCAAAAACAAGGATGCAACTAATAAGAATTGCGATTCGTATTCCATGCTTAAGTTCTTTTCTAGAAAGCAAACCACTTTGATATGCCCTTGCTGGACCTATACGTTCATTATTATCGGTGCCTTTAACACCATCACCATAATCATTAGCAAAATTGGAAGTAATCTGAAAGCTTATTGTTGTGCATAGCGCTAAAATAAAAATAGTACTATTTGCATAACCAAGATGTGCAGCTAAGGCAGTACCAACAATAATGCCCGAAATTGATAAGGGTAAAGTTCTTAAACGCGCAGCACTCAGCCAAGCTTTTGTTTTAGACAAAACTAGTTAGGAGATTCAATTTTAAGTCGTTTTCCACCTTTGTAAGACGCTACAAAAGAATCTTTAAAACCCATAGCTACCAATTGTTTTCTAAATTTTTGGGCTTCTTCTAGTGTTTCAAAATTTCCTAAGGAATAGGAGTAATACGGATTGGTCTTTACAAACATGGTATTTGTTAAGCCTTCAGAAGCTAGAGCTACATTATTCTCTACAAAAGATTTCACTTGAACCGAGTACACTTTTTCTCGCTCAAGAAATTTTTTGGCTAAATAGTATTCATTTACAAGACTTAACTCTTCGTTCTGCTGTTTTAAATTAACAATACGAGATCTGATAGCATCTAAACTATCTATGGAGTTTACTAAGTTAACTTGATTTTCTGCCTTTTGGGAGGTATTAACACCAGCGAAAAAAGAGAAAAATCCAAGAGTACCAAATAGAAAAATAGCGGTTAGTGCTCCAAAAACATTTCTTTGAATTTTATTTCGCTTTATTTCTTTATTCTTAAATTTTATCTGGTCTAAAAGGCGTTCATTAATAATCTGAGCTTTATCAATATCCTTATGAAGCTCTAAAAGATCGCTTTCCTCAATAAATGGCATAATAGTCTAGTTTAGGGGGATATATCGTGTTATAAATGTATGTAAAAATCAGATGTTATCAAAACCCTTATTTTTTTGCAATAATAATGTTTTTTGCTTTGCTATGAAAAAAAGAACAAAACTTACCAATTAGCTAGTACAAATTTTAAGAAGAAAGTAAATAAATACCATCTTCTTTAATTGCTATTATACGTTCTCTATACAGTGTTCCAATTCCTTTTTTAAATGTTTTTTTACTCATTTGAAGTTGATCTCTAATAAGATCTGGATCTGACTTATCATGTAAGGGTAAAAAACCAGAAGCCGCTTCCAGCTTATCTAGAATTGTTTGTGCTGCGGGTTCTACACTCTTGTATCCCAGTTGCTGCAGCGAAAGGTCTATTTTATGATCTGGACGTACTTGTTTTACATAACCTTTTAGGGTATCACCAACCGCAACCTTAGTAAAAACCTCATTGGTATAGAGTAAGCCTTTATGTTTCGCGTTTATAATTGCTTCCCATCCCAAGTCTGTTTGTCTGGTAATAATTAAATCTACCTCATCCAAGGCTTTAACAGTTAGGCTTTCATTGCTTATAAACCGGTCTAGTTTATTAGAGGCTACTAAACGAAAAGAGTGTTCATCTAGATAACAATAAACCACATACCACTGTCCTTCTTGCATTGGATTGCGTTGCTCACTAAAAGGAACCAAAAGGTGCTTTTCTAGGCCCCAATCCATAAAAGCCCCAAAATTATTGACCTCTGCAACTTGTAATAGCGCAAAGCTGTCCCGTATTATTTGTGGTGTTAAGGACGTTGCTATAGGACGTTCTTCATGATCTAAATAACAGAAAATTTCTATCTCATCACCTATCTCATACGCTTTAGGGACATACTTATTTGGTAATAAAACCTCTGTGCCTTCATTATCTCCTAAAAAAAGTCCTACACTAGTATCTCTTAGTATGGTTAGCGTATTATAGTTACCTAGTACAATCATGGGCACAAAAGTACGTTTTAGCGCACCTATTTATCTAATTTCTAGAAAAGAATTTGAGCAAAAAAAAACCGCTCCTTATAAGAGCGGTTTACTTTTTTAAAAAATCTCTATTTGTAAATAGATTCTTTTCCAAAATGTTTCGCTAAAAGATAGTACACTACTGCTCTGTATTTATTTCTTTCTGAAGAACCGTATTGATCCATTACTTTGCTAATACCCTCATCTAATTTTGGGCTATCGCTCATTCCTAACTTTTTCATTAGGAAATTCTTTTTTACCGTTGCCAATTCCTTTGGATCAGATCCAGAAACTGTAGATCCGTCTCTGTTGTAAATTGAAGGTCCTAAACCAACAGTTACTTTTTTTAAGAAATCCATGTCCGGGGTAACACCAATTTTGTTTTTTAGATCAGAAGCATACTTCTCTATTAATTCGTCTCTTTTACTCATAGTTGTTAGTGTTCTTTATACAATTAATTAATATTTTCCTAAGATATAAAATCAAAATAACTAAGCAAAATTTTCTCATTTAATATTCTTGGAGTATGTACCTCTAAAAGTTTAGGTTGATCCGATTTTAAATAAAAATCTGCCAAGACCTCCTGCAATGACTCTTCACTTCTGACTGCTTGATATTCTATTTGATACATTGCACATAATTGCGCTGCATTCAACTCATGAGACGTTTCAAAGTAACGTTCATAATTTTCCGTATTCGTCATACCTGGAAGTATTCTAAAAATTCCTCCTCCTCCATTATTGACCACAATAATTCGAAAATCTGCCCTCAGATAATTGTTCCATAACGCATTACTATCATAGAAAAAACTTAAATCACCTGTAATTAGCAAAGTGGGAGTGCTACAAAAAAGAGAGGCACCAATAGCCGTAGAAGTACTTCCATCAATACCACTTGTTCCTCGATTACAAAAAACCCGGACGGAAGGTTTCAAATCAAACAACTGCACATATCGTACGGTAGAGCTGTTCGCTAACTGCAATTGATAGTGGTCTGGAATTTCCGAGATAACGGAATGAAAAGCCTTCATGTCAGAAAATGGTATTTCTTCCACATATGTCGTTCTTTTGCGCTC
>CAZWVO010000236.1:0-4297 GCA_964637535.1 uncultured Flavobacteriaceae bacterium | reverse complement strand
CTAGCGTACTATCAATTTTTATTTTTTGTATGGCCCTCTTGTTTACCGCATGTAAAGACAATGCCAAGGTAACTACCCAAAATGGTACACTTAGCTCCAAAATGACTAAACCGGACAAGAAAAAATATTACAACAGTAGTGATGTGGTAGTCTACGAGGTAAAATATAAAACGGACGCTTTTAAACTACGTACCCCCGACTCCGATTTAATCTGGAAGATAAAACTGTACGAAAACAAGGTTAAGATTAGTGATAACGAGGAAAACCTAAATCCGTATGAGATTAAAAAACTAGATAATGGCGAGTCTAAATTGGAAAAAGACGATATGACTATTGAGCGGAGTACAGTAGAAGATGCCAGAAACCTGGTATACAAAATAAAAGCAATGCCGGCAGATCAGCAAGATATTATTGTGGCAGAATTAATGGAGAAAGGTTTTTGATTGCTTTCTACGTACAAGGAGGGGGTTTAGGGCATTTGAGTAGAACAACCGCCTTAATACAACAGCTTGGCATACCGCCTAAAGAAGTCGTAATTATTACGCCTTCTGCGTTTACACATTATTTTAAACAGTATAGTTTTGCAGCTATTTCTTGGGAGACTGCTCCAGAAGATTGGACTGCTCAGATCTGTAACCTGCTTACCCATTATGCGGTTAAACAGTGTTATATAGATACCTTTCCCTTAGGACTTAAAGGCGAGTTAATAGGGGTTTATACCCAATTGTCTACCATTTCTTTTCATTACATATGTCGCATCTTACAATGGGAAAATTACCTATCGGCTATGCCAAAAGCGTACACCCCTAGGTTTGCTAGTATCCTACGCTTAGAAAACCTATATGCATCGCATGAAAATTGGGTGCAGCAAGCATCAGCAACAATTCAACCCCTTACGCTTAACAAACCAACGCCTATACCTGTAGCGCTTATCCCCGACGACTATGTATTACTGGTACATTCTGGCGGAAAAAAAGATGTACTAGCCCTTTGTCAGCAGCTTAAAAATAATAGGAAGTACCCAGAAATTCCCGTTTACGTTTTTACCCAAGTTAACCCTGGTTTTGACGACAAGCAATTCCATTTTAGAATTAAGGAATATCCTGTAAACCAGTATTTTAAGCACGCCAAGCATATCTATACGGCAGCGGGTTTTAATCTAATGAATGAGTTAAGGGCATACAAAGCCAAGCATACGGCCTTTCCTGTAAAGCGCCTATATGACGATCAATATTTTAGGATAAAAAACGATAAAAGTAGTACCTAGTGTTTTGCCTCTTACGATTTTCCTGAAAGCTTCTTTTGATATTTACTCTGTATAATATCTACAATAACAAGCACTACAATGACAAAGTAAAAAGTGGTTTTACTCATGGGAGTTACCGCATTACCAAAGAATTTAAGATGTGCAAGATGCCCTCCTTCAGACAAGAGCATAATACCCACAATAAAGAGGATAAACAGGCCAAGAACCTCATACATACGGTTCTTTTTTAAGAATTCGGTTACTTTTCCAGAAAGCCATATCATTAACACGCCTCCAATAACAATGGCGGTAGCCATCACCCAAAATACACTGGTAAGTGCCATTGCACTTAAAATAGAATCAAAAGAGAACACAATGTTCATAATGACAATAGACAAAATAATTCGATTTACACTTTTGGGCTTGGTATTTTCATGCGCTTCATCTTTTTCTAGGCTTAGCATATGCCAAATCTCTTTAATAGCGGTATAAATAATGAAAGCACCCCCTAGGAGTACAATAAGACTATGAATATTAAAATGCCCTTCGGCAAAACTCCATTCAAAACCAAAAATGGGATCTTGGAAATAGGCAATTACCCGTATTAATACAAATAACAACAGAATTCTAAGAACAATAGCCATACCAATACCTAAGGTACGCACCCTTTTTTGTTCACTCTCAGGAGCTCTTTTGGACTCCAAAGAGATATATAACAAGTTGTCCAAACCCAACACTGCCTGTAAGAGCGTTAACATGGCTAGGGTAATGAAGTTGTCTAAGGTAAATAGTCCTTCCATAATGTAATATTGGTGTTGGCAATTATAACGTAAATAATTCAATTCCGTATATGAAAGATCAAATAAAAAAGGCTCGTCAATGCTGACGAGCCTCTAAATGGAATACTAAACGTAATTATATAACTTTTACTTGTACAGCGTTTAATCCTTTTTTACCCTGGCTTAATTCGAATTCTACGGTATCGCCTTCGCGAATCTCGTCGATTAATCCAGAAATGTGAACAAAATGTTCTTCGTTTGAACCCTCTTCAGTGATGAATCCATATCCTTTGGCTTCATTGAAGAATTTTACAGTTCCTTTACTCATTGTAATGTAATTTAATATTAATAATTATGTTACTGTAGTCAATTATGATGCCACAAATTTTGAAACTTGCCTTGTGGTTTAGCAGTGTTCTTTTTTCGTAGATGTTGTGCGCTAGTGCTTCCTACTGTTTGTTTAAACGTTCTAATTTTTTCTTTGCAGCAATGCCTAAAGGCTTATTTGGCGCCAATTGAATCACTTTTTGATAGCTTGCCTTGGCTTTTTCTATTTGCTGTTCTTTTTCTAAGGCTGTAGCCAAATTATAACGTGCCCCTACTGAACTCGAATACAAATCTGCTACCAATTCTAGGATAAAGAGGCCGCCTTCTGTAGCTCCACTGCTAAACAAACGGTAGCCTTCAGCTCCAAAATCTTTTTCAAAATTGTAGTAGCTATATGCAGGGTCTGTTGCCATTTGGGTTGCTATGCGTTTCACTTCCTTAAAGTTACCAGCAGCAAACAGTGTTTTTAAATGCGCCATAGGATCCATAATAAATGGCGTTTCTGTATAATTCAACGCTTTTGCCAGTACCTGATCCGTATTGTTTATATATTCATCAAAGGTCATAGCGCGCGCTAAATGAGGTACGGTCCACTCTTCCGTATTCCCAGGTGCTTTATCTTGCCACCAAGCATAAGATAAGTAAGCATTTATTTTCGAATTAGGCAGCCGTACCCGCTTAGCATCCCCATAAAAGTTCTTGTTTTCTGCCGTAGGTTCACCAATAAGAATAGCTTCCGTATATTTCTCAATTTCGTTGGTTAAATTTTGTGCTGCAGAAAAGGTATACCGTCCAATGATAAAAAAGAACTTGCCTTGGGTATTAATTTTAGGACGGGCCATAATATTTTTGATGAGCTGTTTGTTATTAAAATTATTGCCGCCACCATTGAGCCTGACATCATATACCAGCTTATCCACAGCATTGCTGTCTATAAAATTGAAAAGGCGAGTATAGAAATCGGCAAGTGATTCCTTCTCATCATTAAAAACAGAACTTTGCCGCACATAGATGGTTTTGGAAGCTGCTAGGTATTCAAAATAATAAAGACGATCTTCCAAATGCTTTAAAAATAAGGGAGTTTCCGATTGGTTTCGAGCACTTACCCATTGTGCGTTAGCAGTGGTAAAACCATAGTCTTCAGATAAGGCTGACAATGGGATAGTAGTAAAACGATGCTCAAATTGTTTCCCTTCTTTTTCAAGGGTCATCTGTACCGTTTGATTTAATTCTGGAATTACCCCTTGTGCGTGCAGTACCGTTGGAACGGTTAAAAACCGTAAACCGTATGCTTTAAAATATTGATCATTCTCTGCAGGCACAACAGGTCTTATGGCCTTTAGAGCTTCTGCAACAGGCATACCCCCTACTTTTATTACTTTGGCTCCTAATGCCTTTTCATTGCCTTTTTGAACGCCTTCGATATAAATTCCGTCTTCAAAATAATACAGGTTAACGCCAAGTACCCCGTCTGAGGCTATAGTACGAAATGGAATTTGAGTATGCCCGTACTCAAATAAAGATACCATTCTTGTCAGTCCTATGGCTATTTCATGCGGAGCCAAATAAGGAATTTGTTCATATAGTTTATCCACTTCAGCATCCCACGCTTTTTGAGTAATTTTTTGAAACAAAAAAGGATGGTTTCTATGCACGGTCCGCTGCAAAAAATGCAAATCTTCTTGCCATTGATTAGTAGTAAGATCGTTTTGCGCCGGGCTAATTGATACAAAACCAATACATATAAGGAGACAGATGAGCTTGTTTAAAGTAGTTTTCATAATACTAGATTTATACTGCAAAGAAGTATACTATTACAGAATGAAATAGTATGAATACGGATGAAACATCGCAACTCTAAACTGAATTGTCGTTTGGAGGCCGTTCTTCTGCCTTAAATCACTTTAAATAATGGTATTAAGAGCTGTTAATACTGTTGTTCTAC
>CAZWVO010000235.1:0-4299 GCA_964637535.1 uncultured Flavobacteriaceae bacterium | reverse complement strand
TAATCGAACTTATTTCATCGTAATCATAACCTTCAATTAAATGTAAGGTCAAAGCAACATTGTAATTCGCTTTCAGTTGTTTCATGGTCTGCAGTACTTTTTGAGCCTTTAGTTCTGTAAACACATGATCGGAAGGAACGCCATCATTATCTTCGACCTTGTACATTACTTCATCCAGGGCAACTTCCTGTTTTTTTTGTTGCTTTCTGTAATGATAAATACTGTTGTTAATTACAATTCGTTTTAACCAAGATCCAAAAGTAACCTCACCTTTAAATGTGCTGAGTTTCGTAAACGCGTTTAAAAACGATTCCTGCATCACATCCTCAGCTTCAGCGGTATCTTTTACAATCCTAAAAGCCGTGTTGTACATGGCTTTGTAATAGCGGTTGTAAATTTCCAACTGTGCACTTTGTTTTCCTTCTAAACACAATTGTAATAAAGCATCAGTATGTTCAATTTTGTGGCTCAAAAAGTGAATGGTTTGTATTAGAGATAATTCAATTTACGGAATGTTACAGTTTTACCATATTTTTTATTGCATTGGCACAAGAATTGAATTAAATGTTCAAGAAAGTTCCCTGTTTAAACGGATATACTGTATTTTTACAGGCTTTTTTAGAATTTTACAATAACTACTAAAAGAAGGCGTACTGTCTTTAATGACAGAATGACGGATAATTATATTATGGGAGATGCTAAGTTTTCAAGTTTTGACAATTTGTCCTTACAGGGAATAGATGAAGATGCAGAATTAATTCCGCTGATGTCTTTAGAAGATGAGGAAGAAATGAATAGTGAGGAGCTGCCAGAAACCTTGCCCATTCTACCATTGCGAAATACGGTCTTATTTCCTGGTGTGGTAATTCCAATTACTGCTGGCAGAGACAAATCTATTCACCTTATTAAAGATGCTAATAATGGCACTAAATTAATAGGTGTTGTAGCGCAGAAAGATGAAAGTACAGAAGATCCTAGAATAAAAGATATTCATACCTTGGGTACAGTGGCGAGTATTTTACGTGTACTTAAAATGCCCGATGGCAATACTACCGTAATTATTCAGGGAAAGAAGCGCTTTGAAGTTGCTGAGGTACTCACAGAAAAGCCCTATATAACTGCTACCACCAGAGAAGTAGTAGAAAAACGTCCAGATCAAACGAGTAAGGAGTTCTTGGCTATTATTGATTCTATTAAAGAGTTGTCGCTTAAAATCATTAAGGACAATCCTAATATCCCTAGCGAAGCTTCTTTTGCTATTAAAAATATTCAAAGCAACTCGTTCTTAATCAACTTTGTTTGTTCCAATCTTAATTTAGATGTAAAAGAAAAACAAGAACTATTAGAAATTCCTGATTTAAAAAAGCGGGCTTTGGCTACATTGAAGTTAATGAATGTAGAGCTGCAAAAATTAGAATTGAAAAATGATATTCAGTCCAAGGTACGCAGTGATATGGATCAGCAGCAACGCGAGTATTACTTGCATCAGCAGATGAAAACCATACAGGAAGAATTAGGAGGGGTATCCTATGACGAAGAGCTGGATGAGATGCGTATACGAGCTAAGGATAAAAAATGGAACAAGAAGGTTGGTGATCATTTTTATAAGGAGCTTTCTAAAATGCAGCGGATGAACCCGCAGGTGGCAGAGTATGGTATTCAGCGTAATTATTTAGAGCTATTTTTAGATCTACCTTGGGAAGAGTTTTCTACGGATAAGTTTGACTTAAAACGAGCGCAACGCATTCTAGATAGAGATCATTATGGTTTGGAAGATGTGAAACGCAGAATTATAGAATACCTTGCGGTTCTAAAGTTGCGCAACGATATGAAGTCGCCTATTCTATGCTTATACGGGCCTCCAGGAGTAGGAAAGACTTCTTTAGGAAAATCTGTTGCTGAAGCTTTAGGAAGGGAGTACGTGCGTATGTCTTTAGGGGGGTTGCGCGATGAAGCAGAAATTCGTGGGCATCGTAAAACCTATATTGGCGCAATGCCTGGGCGAATTGTACAAAGCTTAAAAAAAGCGGGTAAATCGAATCCGGTATTTATTCTAGACGAAATTGATAAGTTGTCTAGTAGCCATCAGGGAGACCCTTCTTCCGCTATGTTAGAGGTTTTAGACCCAGAACAAAACAGCGAATTTTATGATAATTTCTTAGAAATGGGGTACGACCTTTCTAAGGTCATGTTTATTGCAACCGCAAATAACCTCAGTACTATTCAACCCGCTCTTAGGGATAGAATGGAAATTATTAACGTAACGGGTTATACTATTGAAGAAAAGGTAGAGATAGCCAAACGACATTTGTTACCCAAGCAATTAAAGGAGCACGGTCTTAAACCAGAACATTTAAAAATTGGAAAACCGCAGTTGGAAAAAATTGTAGAGGGGTATACTAGAGAATCTGGTGTGCGTTCCTTGGAAAAGCAAATTGCTAAAATGGTCCGACATGCTGCTAAGTCGATAGCCATGGAGGAAGCCTACCAGGTTAAGGTAACTAGTGATGATGTAGAAAAAGTTTTAGGCCCTGCACGTTTAGAACGAGATAAATATGAAAACAACGACGTTGCCGGAGTAGTTACGGGATTGGCATGGACTAGTGTTGGTGGTGATATACTTTTTATAGAATCTATCCTGTCTAAAGGGAAAGGCACCCTTACTATCACGGGTAATTTAGGAAAGGTAATGAAAGAATCGGCTACCATTGCAATGGAATACATTAAGTCGAACGCAGTACACTTTAACATTTCGTCAGACGCCTTAGATACCTATAACGTACACATTCATGTACCAGAAGGGGCTACGCCTAAAGATGGTCCTAGTGCAGGTATTACAATGCTTACCTCCTTGGTATCACTCTTTACGCAAAGAAAGGTAAAGAAGAGCTTAGCAATGACTGGTGAAATTACCCTAAGAGGCAAGGTGTTGCCGGTGGGAGGTATTAAAGAAAAAATACTAGCGGCCAAGCGTGCCAAAATCAAAGAAATTATTTTATGTAAGGAAAATGAAAAGGATATTCTGGAAATTAAACCTTCCTATTTAAAAGGCTTAAAATTTCATTATGTTACTGAAATGATGGAAGTAGTAGATTTAGCGCTAACGAACAAGAAGGTGAAAAACGCTAAGAAGTTATAAACCGTACTACAATTTATCTTAAAGATGTAGTCGTATGTTAAATTCCTTATTATTTAATAGCTTAAAACGGATATTTTCTACTTATTTTTAGTGCATGCAAAAAATTATCATAGCCATAGATGGATATTCTTCTACGGGGAAAAGTACGTTAGCTAAACAATTGGCTAAAGCTCTTGGTTATGTATATGTAGATACTGGTGCCATGTACAGAGCGGTTACTCTTTTTGCTATGCGCCATAACCTTACAGCTACTATAGAAGATCACGTAGACATCTTAATTAAACTATTACCCAACATTGAGCTTGAGTTTATTCATAATGCCGATTTAGGATATTGTGAGATGTTTTTAAATACGGAAAACGTAGAAAAAGAGATTAGAACTCTAGCTGTTTCTAAACATGTAAGCAGTATTGCAACTATCCCGGAAGTACGGTCTAAGCTTGTAGATTTACAGCAGAAGATGAAAAATGACAGAGGGGTAGTTATGGATGGTAGAGATATTGGCACCGTTGTGTTTCCAGATGCGGAACTTAAAATTTTTATGACTGCTTCTCCAGAAACTAGAGCTGCAAGACGTTACAAAGAATTATTAGATAGGGGAGAAGCGGTATTGTACGAAGAGGTATTAAAAAATGTTCAAAACAGAGATAAAATAGACTCTACTAGGGAAACATCGCCTTTAAAAAAGGCAAAAGATGCTATTGTATTTGATAATAGCGATATGGGGCTAAAAGAACAGTTTGAACGTATTCACAATTATGCCTTACGGGTAATTGCTGAGCAATAAAAAAGGGGATTAAAACCTTTTAATAGTATTCAATCCCCTGCTTAATTTTATGGGTTTGGAATAACCAATACCTGATCTGGTTGAATTACATCTGGATTAAGAATATTCGTGTTTGCAGAAAAAATTTGCTGATACTTCATTGCATCTCCGTAATACTGCTTAGCTATTTTACTCAAAGACTCTCCACTTTTTACAACATGTCTATGATAAACAGAGCTATCGGCAACACCTATATTCGCTTTTACATCAGAAGCATTTTCGCCTCCTAATTCTTTTATTTTATTCCAAATTAAATCTTTCTCATAAGGCGTATTGGCCACACCTTTTATTTTTAGCACGCCACCTTCTTCAGTAACATTACCATCTTTAATTC
>CAZWVO010000234.1:0-4302 GCA_964637535.1 uncultured Flavobacteriaceae bacterium | reverse complement strand
TATCATAATAGGACCTATGGAATCTGCCTGGTTTAATTCTTTTAAGAGTTTATAGGTGATATTGGCCGATTCTAAGTTTGGAAAAATAAGAGTATTTACCTTTTTACCGGCAAGCTTGGAGAACGGGAACTGACTTTGATGCAATTCTTTGTTCAGCGCAAAATCGATCTGAATTTCTCCATCTACCACCAAATGAGGGCAATCTTCGTGCAAAATAGCCACTGCTTCTCTAATTTTCTTTGCGTTGGTATGCGAAGATGATCCAAAATTGGCATAAGATAGCATTGCCATTACGGGTTTAAACCCAAAGGTAGAGGCCACATTAGCCGTCATTTGAGCAATTTCTGCCAGCTGCTCCGCATTGGGTTCAATGTTTATAGAAGTATCTGCTAAAAACAACGGCCCTCTTTCTGTAATCATAATATTAACCGTAGATACCCTTTTTACATTTGAGGCCATACCAATAACCTCAAAAATAGGTTTTACTACCGTTGGATAAGCTCTAGAATACCCAGAAATCATCCCATCTGCATCTCCTTCAGAAACCATCATAGCGCCAAAATAATTGCGTTCTCGCATTCGGTTTTTGGCATCGTATAAGGTAATACCGCTACGCTTTCTATCATTCCAATGCTTGGTAGCATATTCTATTCTTTTTACTTTTGCCTCTTTGCTACTGGGATCTATGATAGGTACATCGGCTTCAAACTCGAGTTCTTTTTTAAGCTCTTCAATAATTTCTCTTTTTCCCAATAAAATAGGTTCTGCAATGGCTTCTTCCATTACAATCTGCGCAGCTTTTAAAACATCTAACTGATCTGCCTCTGCAAATATGATTTTTTTAGTATTGGTACGGGCTCTATCGTGCAGTAAGCGTACTACTTTATTATCACTACCCAAGCGTTGCAAAAGCTCTTCTCTATACCGATCCCAATCTTTAATAGGTTCTCTAGCAACCCCACTTTCCATAGCGGCTTTGGCTACAGCAGGCGGAATCTCTTCCATTAATCTAGGATCAAAAGGCTTGGGAATAATATAGTCCTTGCCAAAGGTAAGACGGGTTTCTCCATAAGCAATGTTTACTTGCTCGGGAACAGGTTCTTTTGCTAAGGCCGCCAAGGCTTTTACTGCGGCAATTTTCATGGCTTCATTAATAGCTGTAGACCTTACATCTAAGGCTCCTCTAAAAATAAAAGGAAAGCCCAAAACATTGTTTACTTGGTTAGGATGGTCAGACCTTCCGGTAGCCATAATGATGTCTTTTCTAGTCTTACAGGCTAGGGCATATTTTATTTCAGGATCTGGGTTAGCCATTGCAAAAACGATGGGTTTTTCTGCCATGGAGGTTAGCATTTCTGGCGATACAATATCGGCGATGGAAAGTCCAATAAACACATCGGCATCCTGCATAGCTTCTTCTAATGTATCTATCTTACGGTCTGTAGCAAACTCCTTTTTTTGTGTAGATAGGTTGGCTCTATCATTTCGAATTACCCCTTTACTGTCTAGCATTACAATATTTGCGCCTTGGGCGCCAAAAGATTTGTACAATCTAGTACAAGAGATTGCAGCAGCACCTGCTCCACTAATTACAATTTTAACCTCTTCTATTTTCTTTTCTGCTATTTCTAAGGCATTAATTAAGGCTGCCGCAGAAATGATAGCGGTACCGTGTTGATCATCATGCATTACAGGAATATCTAACTCGGCTTTTAACCGTCTTTCAATCTCAAAAGCCTCCGGAGCTCCAATATCTTCCAAATTGATTCCACCAAAAGTAGGAGCAATCATTTTTACAGTTTCTACAAATTTATCTACGTCCTTGGTATCTACTTCGATATCCATACCATCGATATCTGCAAAAATCTTGAAGAGCAACGACTTTCCTTCCATTACCGGTTTGGAAGCCTCTGGGCCAATATCACCCAAGCCTAAAACAGCGGTACCATTAGAGATTACTGCAACAATATTTCCTTTTGCGGTGTATTTGTATACATTCTCTTTATTCTTACTGATTTCTAAGCAAGGTTCTGCCACACCTGGAGAGTAAGCCAGTGCCAAATCGCGCTGCGTAGCATAGGGTTTAGTGGGAACAATCTTTATTTTTCCAGGCTGTGGTTTTGCATGATAAATTAAGGCTTCACGCCGTTTCATGTCATTGCTCATAGGTTCTCTTTTAAGGTTTCAAATATACTGTTATTCTGGAAAGAATCCCTTTTAATTTATTAGCATGATCCTGCTGTAAAATTAGAAGTGTAGCATTTTAAATATTCCATTTTTTGTTAATTTCGGAGGTAACGTATTTACAAATTGTTCTCTACGGCCTTGGCTACATTTAATCGCATTGCCAATATAGCGGAAATAACAAAAAACACACCTGCAAAGAGAATGGCATTAATAGCGCTACCGCCTAGCAAGTACTTATAAATAGGGCCAAAAGTAAGCGTTTCTATACCCATAGGAATTACGATCATCATATTCAGAATTCCCATATAGACACCTCGTCTATCCTGAGGCACCACTTTTGAGACCATAGTATAGGGAATTCCCATCATAGCTGCCCAACCAATTCCAAACAGCACCATAGGCGCCAATACCAGTAAAGGATCTTCTATAAAAGGTATAGCAAAAAGTGCCAGTCCTGTGCCAATTAGACTTATGGCATATATTCTTTTTCCTCCATAACGTAAAGTAAGCGGAACCAAAGCTAGGGCTACAACCATGGTCACAATGTTATACGTCAAACTCATTTGAGCTGATTGTGATGCGGCCTCAGAAGTCGAATAACCCATGGTTAGCTTAAATAAGGGAGTTACGTATTGCCAATAAACAAATAATGCATACCATTGAAACAAATAAACTGCCCCAATTTTCCACATAAAAGAAGGCATTTCCTTAATTGCCTTACCGATCTCCTCGAAAGGCTTTGCAATACGTTGCCCTAATGGTAGGCTCTTGTTTTTATTAATTTCTGCCAACTCTTCATCAGAAGGTGGTATTTCAGGAGTTTTAAAAACCGACCAAAGAATTGTGGTTATGGATAAGATTCCCCCAATATAAAAAGAGTAATACAACCATCTTGGAATTTCCCCTGCAACTTCAACAGATTCATTACCCCATAAATATTGGAAAAGAACAATCGATCCATTAGCTAAAAGAATTCCAGCGCCAACAAATAGACTCTGCATTTGATATCCTAAACTTAGTTGTTTCTCAGGTAGTTTATCCCCAACAAAAGCCCGGTAAGGCTCCATGGCCATATTGTTCCCAACATCTAAAATCCACAACAAACCTACTGCAAACCATAATATGGACTACTAGGAAACGCAAACAAACAAATACTCCCTATGACGGCGCCTATCAAAAAGTAAGGTTTACGTCTACCCCATTTAGGAGACCATGTTTTGTCTGACATAGCACCAATGATCGGTTGAACAATTAAACCAGTTACAGGACCTGCAATATTTAGAATAGGCAACATTTCTTCTGGAGCTCCTAAGTATAAAAATATCGGATTAATTGCCGTTTGTTGTAACCCAAAGCTGTACTGGATACCCAAAAAACCAACATTCATGTTAAAAATCTGCCAAAAACTTAATCGAGGTTTATTAAATTTCACTTTTTGATGGTTTTGGTTCTATTTCTTTGACAATATAGCATTTTATCTGCTTCTGCTTGAAAGAATATTAACCTAAAATCTGAGCAATTTGGCACGAAAACGTTTGCGTAGGGGAAGAATTATTTAAGAAAACGAATGTTTCGCTCCAATCCTGAAAACTTAGTGCGTTTTACCGCAGATTTTTTGAACACTTTTCTAAAAACATCTTCCGTAATCTCTTCCCAATCCTTCTTAGTCATGGCCAACAATTCTGGTTGCGGATTAAATAAAGGCTCTTGATGCGGTTTTGAAAAACGATTCCAAGGACATACATCTTGGCATATATCACAACCAAACATCCAATCCTGAAACTGCCCTTTTACCGTTTTCGGAATTTCATTTTTTAATTCAATGGTAAAATAAGAAATACACTTGCTTCCATCCACCACATAGGGATCTACAATGGCCTCGGTAGGACAGGCATCTATACAAGCGGTGCAGGTACCACAATGATCCGTTACCGGAGTATCATATTCCAAATCCAGATCCACAATAAGCTCGGCAATAAAATAAAAAGAACCGACCTGCTGTGTTAACAGATTGCTGTGTTTACCTATCCAACCCAGCCCGCTTTTGGCCGCCCAAGCCTTATCCAAAACAGGTGCCGAATCTACAAACGCCCTGCCGCTTACTTCACCTATATG